>JARVJW010000137.1 GCA_029775955.1 Nitrososphaeria archaeon
GCGGTCAACATCCTTTGTTACAATTATCTGTTTTATGTTTTCTGGAATTGGTGATTTATCCCTATATTTTATCCCATCAGGAAACTTTGGTGTGATCAATCTGTTCCCATTAACTTTGAACCCAGATGGAACTATGAAATATTGATTACCATTCTTAGACCAGAAATTTGAATAACCAGCATTTTTCCTGAAAAACGCCGTAAAGGAGTTGTTAAGCTTTATGAGCACCTGCTGGATGCTTTGTGAATTGATTTCGTTAAGCCACGGCATTTCCTTCTTTAATGGAGGCAACATATTAATTGTATCAAATGCAGATAATCCTTTCCTCTTTGTGTTCTCGGCATAATACCTTGATCTGACCTCAAGGAAGTGATTGTACATATATCTGCACGCCCCAAAGTGCTTCTCAATCAGCACTGTTTGATCGGCATTAGGATACAATCTTACCTTAAGCGTCATTAGCATAATTTATACAAATTTTTTGTTATATATAAATGTGTTATTCGCCTTCATCTAACCCCTAAGGGGTTTTTCCACTCATTTTTTTATAAAATCCAATTGATGCATAACCTACTACCGATGCTGTATCTCCAGTAATTTCCCCGCTGTCAGAATGTTTTAGCAGATTAACCTGTAAATACCCCATGAGCTTGCTCAGATGCATTAAAACTGCTGCAGGACCATAGCCACACATGGTTATATTGTTTTGCGAAATTGCCCTATAAAGCCCTGAAATGTCAAGTGAAGTTATCGCATTTATCGCTGCAGTATCCTTTTCCCTGACACTGACCTGAGATTCGTAGTGGGTCATGTCAGATGATGCAATGACTATTGTTTTTCTGCCATTAATCGTCCTAAATATCGTTTCTGCAACATCAATTGCAGCCCCCATCTCCATATATGACATTGAAATTGGAAGTATTTTAAATTCCTTTATAATGTACTGCAAAAATGGCACTTGAACTTCAATGCTGTGTTCTCTCCAGTGAGCGCTATCATCAACATCAATCATATTTGACTCCCTTATTATATCGCGCTTTAACATTTCATCTATTTCAACCACTCCCATTGGTGTTTCCCATTTATCACTCAGAGGCACGGCAATTGGGCTTCCTATGCCATAATGGTTTGGGCCAAGTATTATAAATGTGAAGTTATCATTTAACGCTGAAATTTCATAATATACATGCGCCGCCACAGGACCAGAATATTCATAGCCTGCATGTGGCACTATGTACCCCAGAGCTTCCACTTTGTGTTCTGATGGTGGCAGCTTCCCTGGGCCAACCCGGCTCAGAAAAGAGCTTTTTATAGTCTCCCTAAGTTCATCTGGATTTGATGGATAAAAGTAACCTGCAACTGCTGCGTGTCTAGTCCTCAAGGGACGCGCCCTCTTCCAGTTTAGTCTCGAAGTCCTCTGGCGTGTACTTCATAGGCTCTTCTGGCGAGAGCGTGCCAGTACTTATAAGGTAGCTTCTGGCCAGAAGCCAGAAAATCATTGCTAGTGACTTTCTTCCCCTGTTGTTTGCGGGAATTATGAGGTCAACATATGTTGTAACATTGTTAGAATCACATATTGCAACTACTGGTATGTTTATCCTTATGGCCTCTTCTATAGCCTGTTTGTCAACAGCCGGGTCAACAAGTATAACAACATCCACATTTTTATATTCAGGTAAATATGGATTTGTGAGAGTGCCGGGGAGCAACCTTCCCGTCACCAAATTTACACCAGTTAGTTCAGCGAATTTTGAAACTGGCGTAAATGCAGCTTCACGTGATGTATAAACCATTACTTTTTTTGGGTCGAACCTGGAAATAAACTTTCCAGCAACTTCAATCCTTGAGAGAGTTTTACCGAGGTCCAGTATGTTAAGGCCGTCTTCACGAGTCCTGCTGATAAATGGTTTCATATGTTTTGTTGCCACATTTGTCCCTATCCTTATGCCTGAAGCTATAAGAGCGCCTTCTGTCAATTGTGATGCTATCTTCCTTTCTGAAGCCCCTTCGTCGGCGTTATCCTGAGGCTCTTTGCTCATTAAATTATTGGCCTCCATAAAGCAATCTGGGGGTTATCATCATTTATTTTTGATAGCTCCATCAGCTTTGAAATTCTTTCACCGCCAACCACACCACTTTTCATCAATACTGCCCCAACTCCTACGGCTATATGCGCTAGATATGGGTCACATGTATCACCACTTCTGTGTGAGGCTATGACCATGAAGCCTGCACCTTCAGCCTCTTCTGCGAAGAGCTCTGCATCATATAACGTGCCCACCTGATTTACCTTAAGTATAACTCCATTGCCTGCCCTCATTGATATTCCTTTCCTTAACCTTTTTGTGTCAGTCACAAATATATCATCACCAATAACCATAACGTTAACTGATTTTGTAAGCCTGGAAAACATTTCAAAATCCTCTTCATCAAATGGATCCTCAATGTATTTCAAATCGTATTTCTTTATTATATTTTCAACATACCCCAGCTGCTCTTCGCTTGTAAGCTTCTTGCCCTTTCTAGAATAGTTGTAAACCCCATTTTGATAGAAGGTTGATGCAGCTAGATCCAATCCCATAATTATCCTTATGCCTAGTTGTTTTGAAACGGCATCAATTGAACTTCTTACAAGCTCAATAGCGTCTTCATCTTTAATATTTGCAGCCCAGGCGCCTTCATCCCCCTTGCCCCCTGCGAACGTGGGGTCTCTCTTCTCTATCTGCTTTAACACCTCATGGTGAACTGCAATATTTGCGCTGACAGCTTCAAATACTGATTTAGCTCCAACAGGACAAGAAAGGAATTCTTGTATGTCAGGAGAACCCGGGCCTGCATGTTTGCCACCACCAAGCACATTTCCAATTGGAAATGGCATCTGATGCTTAAGGTGAAATGTTTCAAAAAACTGCATGTTTGATGCCCTAGCCCCCGCAACGGCTGAAGCAACTGAAATAGCAAATGACGTCGACCCACCGATCTGCGAGAAATTACTTGTGCCATCCATTTTTTTTAATGCATCAGATACATCCTTAAAATTTAACGGGTCTATGCCAAGCAACATCCCCTTTTTAAATGATTTTAGAACGCTGTCATATCCTCCTGATGGCAAGTGCAGTGCTTCATATTCACCTGTACTTGCCCCTGCAGGAGCAGTTACTGTTGCTTCTATCGAGCCTACTTTTACTGTGGCTTCGATTGTAGCATCTCCTCTGCTGGTAAAGCTCCTCCGTAGGCTAACGTCTGAGATTTGCATCTTATGATTCCTCCTTTTCACCTAATGCCTCAACAGCTTCAGCATAAGGTAAAAGCTTATCAACAACCTCAAAGTTGCTCAGTATCATCCTCCTGCAACAGTATCTCCTAACGCCAAGCTTATCAAGCGCCTTATCTGGTTCCATGCCCTTTGAAACCAGCATCGTAAATTTTTCGTATTTATCCCCAATAACTGCGCCACAGCTAAAACATCTTACTGGTGTCAACATTTAGCAAAGGCTAATGCAAAATTGTTTATAAGCTTTTACTGTATCTTTAGCTTGTAGCTCAACTGATGTTAATGCAGCTCTGCCCCTGGTGGATCCCTTCTGCCCATTTTGTATGGACCTGCTGTACAGCAACACCTTCAGCTCAACTTTCTGAAATCGTCTAGAACTTTACGTTGCCACCTTTTGGGTGCAGAGAAGAATATCTCCACCAACCATCTACTTGTCCTTCTTCCATCCCTCATGCCCTAACCTGTTAAGGACCTAGCGCTTTCTGGCATAGTGCTGTGTTGGCGTTCTCCCTCAGGCAGGCTCCCAGCTAATCCAGAAGCTCCTCTTTGAGTTGTAGGCCTATGTTCCCTTTCTTCCTTACTGCTTCCTTTACCAGGGGAAAGAACTTGGTATTACCTGTCCATTGAGGTGATCCTGAACCCGATCATCCTGCCATTATATGCAACTTGATTAAGTTCTTCCACATCTACTCTGTTGTGGATATGCCGAGTTAACAATTGTTGTTGGTCACTCCTTGTCATTTGTAGCCGTTATCAACTTCTTCACCATTGACAGCATCCTTATTTGGGTGAAGTGTATTTCCTGCATGAATTTTAATGTATTCCATAAGTGACTTGGTGATTCCCTGTAGATGTCAAGGCCAACCTTTAGGTACAACAAGAATTTGATATATGAATCCGGGCACACGGACCTAGCTTGTTGCCGCTGTTCATCTCCTGTAGCTCCTCCTTCCTGGAAGTCTAGGATCGTGATTTCCATTTCCACTAATGCTTTGTTATAGTCGTGCCAGGGCATGATATGACAGGCACTATAAATCAAGACAAAAAGATAAAAATGTCAAGTTGGGCTACAAGCTACTGTATCTTTGCTACGCAAATCAAATGACTTATGACAGTTTTATTACAATAAAGAGTTAATTTTTCCTAATTTTTTAATAATCAAGCCAAACTTTTAATTTGTACAACACTGTATCAACGTTTAATTTAAATTTTTTAAATTTATTTTTAGATTTTTCTATCAAAGGTTAAAAAAATTCAAAATTTTGAATCAGATTTTTACGCTTAAAGCAGATTTTTAATTTTTTATTGTATTTTCGCATATAATTTTAATAATTTTATATATTTCTCCTTTTTAAGGAATAATATTTATAATATTTACAGTGTTCTTAATTTTGAAAAATGAGCAACACCATTAAAAAAAAGGGCGATCCAACTGCCGTAGGTATTTTTGCATATGGATTCAGCCTTTTTTTTCTTTCAATGTATGCAATGGGAGTTTATTCTTGGTCAGAAAGCATAGTTATGATTGCTCCAGCTCTGCTGTTTGGCGGTCTTTTCTTGCTAATAGCCGCAAATTGGGAATATAATAATGGTAACACGTTTGGCGCTACAGCTTTTGCAACATATTCAGCCTTCTTCCTTACGTTTGCCATAGCGCATATAGGCCTTTTTGTATTTAAATATAACTCTGTTGAAGTGGGCCATCTAGTGGGGCTTATGGCAGTAGCATTTACAATAATGACATTAATTTACTGGATAGGAAGCTTTAGGATGAATCTTGCATTAAATCTTACTCTGTTCTTTCTGTTACTTACATTCATACTCTATGCAGTGCCTCTTACAACATTAACATCAACTATGATGACAGCCATGGGAACGTTTCCTGACAGCCTAAAACCAGCCGGTTATGTTGGTTTCCTAGACGTTCTATTTACAATTTGGGTTGGAGCAGCTGCAGTTATAAATGACAGGTGGGAAATTACAGGCAAAAAAGGACCAATCCCTGTGTTTCAATTTATAAAGGAAAAAAAGCAAGAGTAAATTTTTTATTTTTTCAAAAAAAGTTATATCCTAATTTTATTTGCTCATCAAATCGGTGCTTTTTATCTGCTCCATTTTATGAATAATTTATGGACTGCACTTCTCAAAACTAGAGCTTACTGGCATCCTCCCACCTTTGAAAGGTGTGAGTTTTCCAGCTCACTTTTGATAAATGATTATGATCAATCCCTATGATTGAATTTACATTATTGTCTTGTTTCATTATTTATGGAAACCTTTTTTGCCAATTGACTTATGTAATCATATGTTTCAGGGTGAATGTGCATAAAGTGGGCATAGGAGTTATTTATATTAAACCCATCTAAGCCATTTATACCTGTACCCTTTTCGTATTTAATTGAAAAATCATATTTTGACCTTAAAACCAATTTTGAATAGTGAAATTCATGGCCAAGCAACATCGTTCCCTTGGTTGCAAACGGCGTATCCCTCAGGGTTATGCCCCTTGCGTAACCGTGGCCAACTGGCCTATCAAACATAACGCTTACAGCATCAATTATGCCTACCATCTTATATTCACCGCCATTATAAACAATTGAATCCGTTAGGTACATCAACCCACCACATTCTGCATACAGGTACCCCCCACGTTCTATAAATGTTCTTATATATGACCTGAATGGTTTGTTTTTTTCGAGCATGTCAGAATATATTTCTGGAAACCCCCCACCTATCAAAATCAGGTCAACGTTTGAGCTTTGATCTCTTTCTGGATCAATAAATTCAACTTTTCCCACCTTTGATGCGATTTCAATTGTTTCAGGATAATAAAATGTAAATGACCTGCCAGACAATATCCCAATTCTGGTTTCAGATTTTTCAAAAACGGTATCCTCAGTTAGATTTACATTTAGGGGTTCAACATTTTCCCTTGCAACCATCATAACCTTTTCTGCATTTATATTGCCTGAAATATTATAAAATGTTTCAGCAATTTCGCCTGACCCCTTTTCCCTTGCATGGACAAGCCCAAGATGTCTGTAGCCCATTGTCTTTTCTATTGTGCTGCTTTTACTTATGAATCCCAATAGTTCTATTCTTTCATCATTGATTATTTTAGACATTTTGTCCACCTGCTGTGGCACAACGTTCGTTAAAATGACACCTGCCAGCTTCACATCTTTATCGAATCCCCTCAATCCCTGCAAAATAGCTCCAGCTGTCCTGTTTATCCTTTCACCGTTTATTACAATTATCACCGGCGATTTTAGAATCTTTGCCATCTGCGCTGTGCTACCTTCTTCTGTTATTCCATCTGGACTGTCAAAAAGGCCTGCAACGCCCTCAATTATGGCTATCCCCTTTCCATTAGAAAACCTGTTAAATCTATCAACCACTTTGTCTTTCATAAGCACATGATCCAGGTTCCTGCTTGGCATCCCTGTCAATGCTTCATGGTAGCTTGGATCTATAAAATCCGGACCAACCTTGAACATGGATACATTTATCCCTTTTTTAATAAGTGCAGAGGCAATTGCCAAGGTTGCTACTGTTTTGCCATTTTTCCCCTTATATGATGATATTATAAGCCTTGGAACGTCATTGACTTCCTGCAATTATAATCTATCAGACACATCCTGTTGGCTTTGGGGCCCCTGCCACTTTACAGGCTCCATGGGCTGGACCGTCAGGAAACAGTTCATATATGCTTTCAAGTGTTTCACCACTTTCCTTAGTCATCATTCTTATGGGTGGGCAAACCCCGTAAGTCTCCCAATATTGCCTCAGATACTTGACAAGCTTCCAGTGCCTTTCTGTCATTTCCTTTACCCCTTCAACATTTACGGCCATCCACTCAGCTACCTTATTATCCCAAACCTCTGGATTTTGCAGAAAGCCGTCTTCATCCAGTATTATCCTTTTTCCATCAACTTCATATTCCCCAGGATAAGATATGGTCATTTTATTTCACTGCATTTTATTCTAAAATTGAGTTAATTAAACTTTGTTATTCAAAATTGAAAAATATGATCAAATGTATTTTATGAATTGCCTAACTCCAAAATTCCAATTTATTTCAGTGCAAGAGTTATGCCTCCCCTTAGGAACCCCTACCTTAGTTATAAAATCATCCAGGCCGATCCTGTCTATCATGTCCCCCAACCTTTCGCCCGGTTTCGCATTGTTTTTCCACACATCAACTATCTTCCTCACTGCTGCAACAATTTCCCTATATTCAGGTGGATTAACTGGAATCCAGGGTATTATCCTGTAACCCAGCCTGGGCCCTGACCCAGTGTTGCTTGTTTTACCCCCAACAAATATAGCAACCCCGATCTTATCTGGGTCCCAGTCAAAATAATCACAGACATTTTTGCATCTCCCACAAGCAATGCACCTCTTTTCGTCTACCTCGATTCCTACAGAACCGTCAGGATTTCCAAAAAGCTTTATTGCATTAACTGGGCAGACCGCTTGAACGTCAGGGACAACTTTCTTTAATGCTTCAGCTGATGTTGGCAGGCAGAACTTTATCCTTTCAGGGTCAGGCTTTGGAGCCTGCCCCCAGTGTCCCATCACAACAATGTCACCCGCAAGGGTGCCTGCGCAGATGTTTGTGCATCCTGAAACAAATATCATGAGTTTAGAAGGCAGCTTCTCACTTCCAGTAAAGTAAGGCATAAAGTAATCGTCAAGTTCCTTCGTTATAGATGGCGCATCAACTGCAAATGTAGAACATGTCAAATAAGCAGTGCAAGAAGATATATGCCATAGAGAGTTTCCCCATCCGCCAGCAGGGAAACCATATTTTCCCATTTCCTCAACTATCTTCTGCGCGCTTTCAAGTGACCCGGCAAGGAATTCTACGTTCATGCCTCGTGTAGCCCTTACGACTTTTAGGCCATAAGCATCTGCGACTTCAATTATCTTCTTTATACTTTCAGTGCTCAACCTTGAATTTGGCGGCAACCCTACTTTTATGGTAAAAACCCTTTCCCCTGACTCAGCAATATGCTCTATGATTCCGTTATCATAAAACTTTCTATCTACCCATTTGCCGTAATTCCTCTTTACTATATCCGGCAACTGACTTGCATATGGCATGGGAAGCCTTTTGTTGATCCTGTCTATCGGATCTGGGTTAAAACTAAGTGACATACCTATACACCACCTTCATTATAGTACTCCTTAAGCAGGCCTTTTGACCACTCAGCATATTCCTGCCTCTCATCTTCAGAAAGCACAACGCCAGTGGTGAACCTCAAATGAGATGATGGAGTGGCCTTGGGTTTGTCTGGCAGGGTTTGCTGAGCTATATCACTTATTACCCTGTACCCCTTTCTCAGGATGAGGTCAGCAAGCCTGTGCCTCCTAGGAGCATTGTCTACATACGTATCAATCGTTTTAAGCACAAATGGCATGGCTTCCTGGTAATTATCAAGAAGGGCAACCCCCCAGCTGAGTCTTGGGCCATAGTGCGCCTGAGCATGGGAGCCTACAAGAAGTGCTATCCTCCTGTCCTTTCCTGGCTTGATTGCTGGAAATGCCTGCTTGATACAGTTCATTGCCTTCAGACACTTACTGCCGTCTATCTTTATTTCCCTCTTTTCGTTATCCCAGCTTATTGCCCCTGAAGGACATCGAGCAACTAGCTCCTTAGGGTCAACTTTACCGCTCTCTATCATCACCCTTAGTGCTGCTTCGTCAACATATGGAGCACCAACCCAGGTGCCTATAAATGAAAAATCAGACCTTGCATTTGAGGTAGCGCAGTCAAGTGGGCATCCGCTGAACTTGAACTTTAACTTATAAGGGAACATCTGGGTGTTCAGGTACTTATATATCTGTGGATTGCTTCTGAAAAAGTCCATTGCCTGCATTGTATCATACAGAGCATATTCACATAGTGCTTGCCCAGGGCAGGCATAGAACTCCCTGAATGTATCCCCCGAACCACCAACATCAGACCCCATTATTGCCCTAATGGCATCAACCGCGCTATCAGCCTTCTCGCTCTGGATGTTTATTACAATTGACCCAGTGTTTCCAGCAAATTCGACAAGGCCTATTCCATAATTGTCAGCAACCTCCACAAGCTTTCTTAAGTATGATGTTGAAAGGAACCTCCCAGCAGGTGAAAAAGTTCGGAAGTGTGTTTCGGAAACTTTGCCGTCCCTCGACCTCCTGGCTAAAATTCCGCTAAAAACATACTTAACCCTGAATGACCCGCTGTACCATGGAGAATACTTGTGCGCAATCCCCCATGCATAGTACTCGACAGGGTATTTTGTCTTTTTAAGCTCAGTTATATGGCTTGGCCAAGGTCCTTTCTCAAGGCTATCAAGCATCCCCATATCTTTATCAGTAACATTTTGTTCCATTTTTCCCGCAGAGCTCATATTTTAAAAAATAATATTTAATATAAAAAATATTATTCCACAAAATTGGCTAATTACTTACAGACATTTAAGTACGATTGTATCACAGTGAACAGCAGAAGGTTTTATTGGAAAAGCACTTTGGGGCATGTCGTTGGGTGTATAATTCATTTCCTTAAAGTCAGGAATATGCAGAACACATGAATGACAAGGGGCTGACCGTTTTTGAAACCATAAAGATGCTCACGATATTGAAAAAGGATATGGCTAAATGAGGTCAATTCACAGAGCCTACAGCGTTCCCCTGTAAAACTCGATATTGTATTCAAATCAACGCGGATTACCCAAAATCAAAAAAAGGTAAACAGCACTTTATCGTGCCATCTGGATTAAAGGCCTTGGGAAAAAGCTGATCACACCAAAGTTTCCTGATGGGATAAAATATAGGGATAAATCACCAATTCCAGAAAACATAAAACAGATAATTGTAACAAAGGATGTTGACCGT
>JARVJW010000165.1 GCA_029775955.1 Nitrososphaeria archaeon
ACGCAGACAAGGGGACACTGAGGTCGAGCGTTGTGATACGAAAGATGACATACGGGAACCAGTCTGATGAAGGAGCGAGGGCTCATGCCGTCCTGATGAGCATCAAGGAGACGTGCAACCTGAGGAACTTCTACAACTAGGCCATGCAGTACCTGAGCCCAACTTCAAAACGGTAAACAGTTACAAAAATTAATGTTTTAAGGCTTTGTACACCTTCTCGGATGTCACTGGAAGGTCATTAACTGACCCCCCCGTTGCATTAAGTATAGCATTCCTTATTGCAGGAGCTGGAAGCACTACAGGTGGTTCTGCTATGACCTTTGCGCCATAGATGCCCATTGCTCCCTGCTTTTCCACTATAATAGGCGTCATTTTATCAGGTATGTCCATACTTGTGGGGATATAATAATCCTTTAAATTAGGGTTAATTACCTGCCCATTAATGTGAACAAGTTCTTCCATAATTCCATATCCAATGCCCTGCACACTACCGCCATAAATTTGCCCTATTACATTTTTAGGATTTATTGCCCTTCCGACATCAAATGCAACATGGTAGTTCAATATTTTAAACAGGCCAGTATCAATATCGACTTCTACTTCTGCAATAGCTGCTCCAAAAGTATACTGATTATAAGGAGAGCCGAGCCCAGTACTATCGTCCCATGAACACCTTGGTGCCATATAGTAACCGATTACATTGAGGTCAACGCTGGCATCATGAGCTTCCCTTGCTATTTCATCCCATGATACCATCTTTTCCGGATTGTCTTCTGAAAATGCATATCCATCAACAATCTTAACTTTGGACAGAGGGCACTCTAGCAATTTTGAAGCGACAGCAATTGCCCTATCCCTCAGCTTTAATGCTGCATTTCTTGAAGCATTACCCCCAATTGCAGTTACCCTTGAAGCAACTGTTGGACCGCTTTCCTTGTGCCTGTCAGTATCTGGCCTGTCAATAACAAAATATTCCACTGGTACCCCAAGCACTGAAGAGGCTATTTGAGCAAGACCTGATATAGCCCCCGTCCCATATTCTGTTAAACCAGTCCCCAAGTGCACTCTACCTTTCTTATCAACTGAAAGATGCACATATGCATAATCATTTCCCTCAGGCCCAAGTGCATTACCATGATGTAGCAAAGCTATTCCTATTCCCCTGCGTAGCTTTCCGCCTTGATTTGAATATTCACTAGCTTTTTTCCTGTAATCACTTGATTTCACCACTGCATCAACACATTCTGGAAGGCCGCAGCTATCATCCATGAGCTGTCCTGTGCTCGTGCGCTTCCCAGGCCTCAGCATGTTCATGAGCCTCAAGTCAAGTGGGTCCATATTTAATTTTCTAGCTATCTCATCCATCTGCGATTCAGCAGCAAAAATTGCCTGTGGAGCACCAAAGCCCCTGAAGCTGCCAGCATACGTATCATTTGTGTAAACCTTGTACCCATCGTTTAACACATTTGGTATCTCATATGGTCCATTGGCATGAAACGTTGCCCTTACAATAACTAAAACGCCAAGCGATGCATAAGCTCCACCATTCAAATATATTTCAACTTTTGACGCGGTTAACGTGCCATCGCTCTTGACCCCTGTCCTGTGTTTTATTATTGATGGATGCCTCTTTGTGTGGGCTATCATTGATTCCCTCCTGCTCATGCTCATGAGCACTGGTTTTCCTGTTTTAAGCGCACCAAGGGCTGCAATAGATGCCACATCCCCTGGTGTCTCATCAGATTTTGGCCCAAATGCTCCGCCAGTTACAGCCTGAATAACTTCCACATTTTCAAGCGGCCAGCCAAGGACTTTAGCCACCGAAGCTTGCGTGTTGTGAGGCGACTGCATTGAACCCATTATCAGTATCCTGCCATCACGAGGAATGGCAAATGCGGTCTCCGTTTCCATTGACACAGCATCCTGAAACTGCGTCCTGTATGTATTTTCAACTATAATGTCAGCATCATTGAAGCCTGCCTCAATATTTCCCTTTGCTACCCTTATGTGTTTGGCAACGTTGCCGCCCTCATGTATCTTTGGAGCGTCTGCCCCCATTGCTTCTATTGGGTCAAATACTGGCTTTATTGGGTCATATTCAACTTTCACCAGCTCCCTAGCCTCCATTGCCCTGATCTCCTTTTCAGCAACAACAGCTGCTATTATGTCACCGGTTGACCTGACTTTTTCATGAGCAAACAACGGCCTATCAGGCACTATTGCCGCAGATTCATTTATTCCAGGGACGTCCATATATGTAAGTATTAAATGAACACCTGGATGGGATGCTGCTGCGGAAACGTTCAATGACCTTATCCACGCATGAGGATACTTTGATAGTACAAGCTTTGCATACAGCGTGTTCCTGGGAATCAAATCGTTTGTATAAATTGGGCTTCCAAGTACCTTTTCCAGATCATCAATTCTCTTCAGGCTCTTTCCTATGTAAAGCAGTTCACCGCGTTCAGCTTTTTTCTGCAAATCCGTTATATAACTTTCAACAGAAACTGACATTTTTACTCAGTTCCTCCTACATCATAAATTGAATCAATAATATCATAATAACCAGTGCACCTGCAAAGTGTGCCGCTTATTGCCACCTTAACTTCTTCCTTGCTTGGCTTTTTAACCTTTTTTAATAGGTCATACCCCATAATTTCCATCGCAGGCGTGCAGAACCCACACTGCGCAGCATGATGATCCCTGAAACTTGTCTCAATATTTTTCATAAGTGGGTCATTGTTGAGGCCCTCCAAAGTCACTATCTCTCTTCCCCTAGCCTGAAAGGCTGGAGTAATGCATGAGAGGATTGGCTTACCATCCATTATTACGGTGCATAGCCCACAATCGCCAGTCCCGCAGCCCTCTTTGGGAGATTTTAATCCAAAGTCATCACGGAGAACATCAATAAGCCTATCCTCAGGCTCAACAAGTACCTCTCTTTCAGTTCCGTTAACTTTAACGCTAATCAAAATATTACTCATTTATACCCCCTCCCTAAATCTATTTAATAGCTTTTCAAGAATTGCCTGAGCTAGATGAATCCTGTAATCTGCTGAAGCCCTAAAATCAGAAGAAAGCTTGAGTTCCTCAGCTAATTTTTCCCTCGCACTCGATATGATATTACCATCGATTTCCTTTCCATTTAGAAAGCCCTCAGTTAACCTTGCTCTCCCAGGAACCTTCCCCGAGACCCTATTGAGGGCAATTCTGACATCATTAACCCTCCTTTGCTTTAGGCTCATAACTATCGCCATATTGATGAGATTTATTATTAATATATTCCTTCTGCCGATTTTTTCAAAACCAGATAAATAATCATCCCCTGGCTTGCTGAACTGAACTTCAACCATTATTTCATCATTCCTTCTATTAACTGATCTCTTCCCAATGACGAAATTGTTCAGCTTTAGAGTTCTTTTGCCGTTGACGCTCTGCAGCACAACACTTGCATCAAGAGCCATAAGAAGTGGTATGAAATCCTCAGAACTTGTCGCTGAACAAATGTTGCCCCCAATTGTAGCCCTGTTCCTTATCTGTGGGCCACCAAACTTGCTTACAACCTCATAAAATGCATTCAAACTGCCATTAAATACATTGCTGCTTCCAATTTCAGAAACAGTTGTCATGGCACCTATTCTGATTAAGTTGCTATCCACATTTATGTAGGAAAGCTCCTTATCAAGGGCAGAGATGTCCAAAATCTTTTCTACCTTTAGCCCTTCATCCCTTATCCTAGGCATCATATCAGTTCCGTTAGCTATTATTGTAGCATCCTTATTTTCTGATATTTCCTTTAACGCACTTTTAAGCGATTCAGCCATTATTATTTGCAAATCTTCCACCCCCAACTGGTGGTATCAAAAGTACAATATCTGTATCATTCAATGGCAAGCTTGGGTTATCCCTATAGTTTATATGCTTATCGTTGACGTATACCAATAAATATTCTCTAGGTACACCTTTTTGATCGTAAATTGCCTCAAAAAATTCCTTCCCAAATTCTTGAGATAATGATTCTATCAATTCTTCTAGATTTAATGCATGGCGCTCGATTTCGCTTTTTCCTGCAATATTCATGAGCTCAAAGAAAAGCCTCACTTTAACCATCTTGATTCCCCTGGAAACTCAAACTTCACGGTAAGTTTTTCTTCACTATCAAAGTTCAGAACTACTGGAGATTTGACGCGTATGCCATATTTATCTAAGATCAGCTTTCTACCACCGTACATGTCCTTGCTCATGGAACATGATATATCAGCTACATCAATGTTGCTTTTTATAAAATAGCCCATTAACGAATCAATAGTGCCGCCTGTAGATATGGCATCATCTATCAGCAACACCCTGTCACCTGAGGCCACTCCGTAAATGTAATATTGCCCTACTTCGTAACCTGAAGCATAATCAACTTTGCCTTCAGGGTCGCTGCCAAAGTTCCTTTTTCTGACAATTGCAAGAGGTTTCCCCTTTCTTTCAGATACAAGTGTAGCTATTGGTATCCCAAATGATTCGGGCACTACAACTTTATCAATATCCATTGGTGTCATCTCATCAATAACATTTGCAAGCCATGCCATCACCTGAGGTGAGGGAGGAGGATAGTTCTCAGTTATTGGATTAAGTATGTACTTGTACTCATCTTTTGTATTATCCCTGACCCATTTTTTAGATATTATAGGGGCTTTTATATAATAGTCCCTTATTTCTTGTAAAATTTCATCATAACGCTCTGATCCAGAAATGTTTCTGTAAAAGCACGACCTGTTGCCAGTATGGCATGCAGGGCCCTTGCTTTCAACCAAATATATTATGCTATCTTCGTCACAATCTATCAAAACCTTTCTGACCTTCTGCACATTGCCTGATGTTTCACCTTTCAACCAGAGCTTCTTCCTTGACCTGCTCCAGAAATGTGCGAGGCCAGTTTTCAATGTTAAATCAATGGCTTCTTTGTCAGCATATGCCTGCATCAGTACTTTATAGTTGTTATAATCCTGCACTATTACCGGAACAAGGCCACGTTCATCAAACCTTATCTTATCAACTGTAAGTTCAGTCATATCCTTATTGGCACGCCCCTTTCCTTTAAGTATTCTTTAACTTTTCCAATACTATATTTATTAAAGTGAAAAATGGAGGCTGCAAGTGCTGCGTCTGCAAGTCCTTCCGTTAAGACACGGTAAATGTGATCAGGAGAACCTCCCCCTCCGCTGGCTATTACTGGTACAGCCAAAGATTTCGAAACTTTTGAGGTAAGCGCAATATCATATCCCTCCTCAGTGCCGTCCATGTCTATTGATGTCAACAATATTTCCCCGGCACCAAGCTCTGTTGCCCTTATAGCCCACTCAATGACATCAAGCCCTGTTGCCTTGTGCCCGCCTTCAATGTAAACCTCATAATTTTCATTTTTAACTTTTCTTGCATCAATTGATACAACGACACTTTGAGCGCCATAAACTTCTGCCAGAGATGTTATCATTTCAGGATTTTTAACTGCTGCAGTGTTAACTGAGACTTTGTCGGCGCCGTTCCATAAAACCGCTCTTGCATCATCCAGGTTCCTTACTCCACCACCAACGGTGAACGGTATGTCAAGAACTCCGGCAATACGTTTAACCAGCTCAACCATTGTTTTGCGGCCCTGCACGGTGGCACTTATATCTAGCAGTACCAGTTCGTCTGCCCCCTGGTCTCTGTAGTTCATCGCAAGCTCTAGGGGATCTCCGGCAACTATAAGGTCATTGAACATCCTGCCCTTAACTACCTTTCCGCCATCAATGTCAAGGCAAGGAATTATCCTCTTTGCTAACATTTAATTTCACCATCCTGGTTAAATGGCAAACATGAAGGTTTCATTTACAATATCACCACAAGACATTCTTGAATATACGTTCATATGCATCAGAACCCACAATGCACCCAGCGAACCCCATTTTATAAACTGTTTCAACATCTTCAAGGCGCAGCCCACCTGACAATATTATATATTTTCTAAGAAGCTCAGGAATAAGCCCAACTTTCCATTTATTTAACCCCTGTCTAGTGCCATCCCTATCTATAAATGTGATTTCAAATTTGTCAAATCCATTGCTTATGAAATCATTAATTGCATGCAGAAAATTTACCCGTATGTTCCTTTGCCAGCCAAATATTGCAACGTTGTCACTGTTCACATCAATGCTTATGGCTATAGGAACACCCTTTAGTTTTAAAAGCGAGGATTTATCAGTAAATGCCATGGTTCCAATTGCAACTCTGCTGGCCCCAATTGCAATTAGGTCCATTACTTGGTCAGCATCCCTGATACCCCCTGAAACTTCCTTAAATCCATCTAGATTTAATAGCTCCCTTATTAAATTGTAATTGTTTCCTCTGCCTAATGCAGCATCAAGGTCAACAATGTGTAACCCATAACCTCGGCTGACCCAATATTTTGCAACTGTGAGTGGGTCATCCGAATAAATTTTTGGGTTTTCTGGATTTCCCTTCAACAACCTTACCACTTTACCATTCATTATGTCAACGGATATGAGCAACAATTTATTTCTTCACTGTATTTATTATGTTTCTTAGCAACAATTGCCCTGGAATGCCTGATTTTTCAGGGTGAAATTGTACCCCTATCAAGTTACCCTTCTGCACCATAGCTGGCATTTTTTCACCATAATCTACTAGTGCCTTAATGCCATCTCCAAAATATTCTGGGAAATATGAATGAGCATAATAGAAATATTCAACATTTTTAAGGCCATCCCACAAATCGGAATTTTCAATTAACCTGGTTTCGCTCCATCCCATATGTGGGACTTTGCCTGATCTTATACGCTTTACCTGCCCTGCAAGAAGTCCTAATCCTCTTCCAGGTCCTTCCTCACTGGATTCAAACATGAGGTGCAGACCCAGGCATATGCCAACAAAAGTTCCCCCATTGTTAATAAAATCAATTACACTTTCCCTTATATGTTCAATGCTGGAAGCTGCCTGCCCAAAACTCCCCACACCTGGCATAACAAGTAAATCCAGCTCATAGGGAATATTACTTTCCACCATTTTAACACTGCCCCCAATCCTCTCAAATGCTGCTTTCAGGCTAAACAGGTTGCTTGCCCCATAATCAATTATGCCAATTATCATAGAGAACCCTTTGTGCTCCTGACTACACCAGCTTCTCTTTCAAGTGCCATCCCTAGGCTCATTCCAATTGCCTTCGATGAAGCTTCTATATAGTGATGAGGGTCAGTGCCATAGAAGATGTTTATATGTAGATTAAATTGCCCACTGAATGTCATCGATCTGAAAAAGTGCTCAAATAGCTTTGTAGATATACCATCAATTGTATCATTTGGAAAATTGCCCACATAATAAGGCCTTCTGACAAGGTCTATCGCAACTAGCACAAGAGAATCGTCCATAGGGACTATGGAGCTGCCAAACCTGTTAATGCCAGCTCTATCACCCAAAACTTTATTCATAGCTTCACCAACAGTTATGCCAACATCCTCTATTATATGGTGAACAAGGTCTCCCTTTGCGGTAAGCATAATTTCAAATGGAGAATAGAAGAACATGGTTTTAACAATGTGATCAAAAATTGGTACTGTAGTCTGTACTGTTGTTACAAAAGACCCCTTATCATAAATCCTGAGCGATATATCAGTCTCTTTAGTTGCCCTAGAATATTCAAATTTTGTCAACTTTTATGTCCTCCAAAGGTAATATTGCAACAGGATAGTGAACTACAAGACCCTGCGCAAGCTTTCTTAGCTTTGGTAAAAGCTTCAAGTATTGCTCCCTGTCTATCACAGTATTTACCGCGTACCAGCCCTCTGATGACAGCCTGCTCACTGTAGGTCCCTTTAATGAAGGCAGGGATGCAATTAACGCTTGAAGGTTCTCCTCCCTTACATTGACAAAAATATGCAACTTGTTTTTGGCATCTACAACACCACGCAGCAAAGCCAGTATATCAAGTATCTTTTCTTCTTTTGAAACATCATTAATTGAATTCTTGTTGGCTATCAAAACAGCATTAGATTTCATAATATCATCAAGAATCGCCAAACCATTTTCCTGAAGTGTTGTACCAGTTTCCGTTACATCAACTACCAGGTCAGCCTCTTCAGGAGGTTTTGCTTCCGTTGCCCCAAATGAAAGAAATATGCTAACCATATCGTTTTCTCCCACGCTCCACCATGGAGTATATATTTTTGGCATCTTTTTACCGAAAATTTTCCTATAGCTTGGCAAGGAAGAAATATACCTTGAAGCGATGTTCGGGTATTCGGTCGATATTCTTAGCCTTTTTCCATTCTTTACAAAATCTTCAACTATCGCGTTTACGCTTTTCCCTGTTGTAGCAGGTCCTGCTATAACTATCTTGACGGAACCGTACTGCAGATCCAGCAGTTCCTTCACGTCCGCTCCTGTCTCATTTATCCAATCCCTTCCTGATATGCCAAGGTCATAAAATCCCTGCTCAACCAGAGTCGGGATCTCCTGGGGCCTTAGTATTTTTATATAAATTTCTGGGTCACTTATATATGGCCTGTAGCTCCTTTCATTAAACCTTATATCCATAGTAGATGCTGAAAGCATTTCAATTGTAGCCCTTTCCAATGAACCTTTGGGTATGGCTAATTTTACCTTTTTACTTATGAAGTGACATCACAGCTGTCTACTCTCAAATGCAATTTAAAAATATTTCCCCTTAAAATACGCCCTAAGAGTCATCAGGCCAAAATCGTTGCTCATTTCCGGGTGGAACATGAGGCCTAGTTGGCCTGCATCTGACAAAAATGCTTCTATACCGTTGCCTGAGGCTATGGGTTTTAGACCTGTTCCAAGCCTTGCTATTGATAGAGACCTTGACTCGAACACTGCATGTCTGCCTGGAGGTATACCAATGCTATTTTTATCAAAAAATACATCATAAATGCCGTGCAAATGGTGTCCTATCCTCCTTAAGGAACCTCCTTTGCTCATGTTCAGGAATTCGGCGGCATAACATATAAATGCTGCAGGCCTGTTTCCTGAGCGCTTTATTAGGTTATTCATCCACAAATCTGTCTCTATGCTCCTTTGTGCTCTGCCCGAGAAAACAAGCCAGTCAAACTGGTCAACGGAAATATCAGGGTATGTCAGCACTTCAGGATTATATTCAAGTGCAGTGCGCACAGCTGTTTTCAGGCTATCAAGCAGGGCACTGCCATTATCTATTATGGCAACTTTCATGCCTTATGATTGTAATAAAATATATTAAAAGCTTCACTACGATAACAAAAGGAAGACTTTAACTGCTGAAGAAATAATTTGGTTTAATTTCCATGTTTGTTTTTCTGAAGTAGGGAAGGGTTAGAAACAGCCACGATGATCTTTATAAGTAGCTATAATATATATGAAGATAAAGGAAATACTGAAGGCGATAAAGCCATGAGCCATCCATGGAAATCCAGGGGGACAATTGTCGGGCACTATAAGCCACAAGAGGAAGTACCTCACGGACATGCAGAGCGCGATAAAGTATGCTATTGAAGTTGCCTATGAAATGGCTATACATATTGCAATAGGATACCTTCGCCAATTGCATTGAGGTCAAGCCATGGTTCGTGTCAAACTACGATTATGCGATTCACCACCTCGGCCCCGTTTTTGCCGTTTCCTGATAATATAAGAACCATTATGGCGAGCTGTTCAAGGTGACAAAGCAACGCTCCAGCCCAGGCATTACGCTTACATCCCAATAAACACTGAGAACAAGCACTTCCTGGCATACAGCAAGGGCAAAGCTTAGAGCCTTGCTGACTGACAATTTTGTGTGCATAACCATATCGGAAAAGAACCCTAGCTTCGTGGCGCAGGACTTCATGATAGATTCCACGTTTGCTGGGTGATGGCAGGCTGCGCTGAAATGAACTGACATAGCGCACATACAGAACGACTCAGGGAGAAGAGCCTGCAGAAGCACAATAGACAGAAGAAGTACAGGAAACTGCGCCAGGCCAGAGGCAGGCAGAAGAACCGTGTCAATGATGCCTTGCTACTGTGAAGGAAAACCCAGGCGCATCATTTGTCTTGGACTAGTGGAAACAACAGGAAGTACAGGACAAAGTTGAACAAATGGAAGGCTTACCAAAAGATGATTGAATACAAGTCCTCATACGACCGTTTACGTGAACTCAAGAGGGACTTCGGAGTGTCCTGTCTGTGGTGATAACTTGAGGATATCGAAATGCGAAACCTGTGGCGTGGACTACGACAGACTGGCCATAACCCTGCGGCTACCGTGAGTGCGGATTGCTTTGAAGGATGAATACCTGT
>JARVJW010000144.1 GCA_029775955.1 Nitrososphaeria archaeon
AGGGGAGATGAACCATACGTGAAGTCCTGGACAAAGCGGTTCCTGAAGTGCACCATAGGCGCAGAGCTCAGGAAGCAGCTGGTCACTGCGGTGAAGATAAGGAGGGGCCCCTGCGATGACGGCAGGGGCTTCAGGCAGGTGGTGATGAAGGCCCACGCCATAAGGCCAATCGTGCTGGGCGTAGGCGACAAGGGGTACGATGCGGAGAAGAACCACGTGCTTCTCAGGGAGGAGCTTGGGGCCATGTCCATAATCCCAGCCAGGAATGAGGACGTCCCGGTCTGGAGGACAAAGGGCCGATACAGGAAGGAGATGAAGAGGGGCTATTCAAAGAAGTATCACCAGAGGTCAAAGGTGGAGACCATATTCTCCGTCATAAAGAGGACCATAGGAGACGAGATAAGGTCGGTGAAGACGGTGGCCCAGAACAATGAAATGAGGGCAAAAATAATCGGCTATAACGCCGCTAGGATCGTAGGTATGGCCTCTTCTTTATTCGGAGGTTTTCTACAGAGCCTTTGAAAGGTAAATTTTATTACTAATAATTTTGAACTAAGATATGTGAATGTGTTTCCGTTTGAATTTTGCAAGATCAAAAGGCTCCATATACCTCAGGCGAAATGTAAATTCCTGCATAACACATTCAGAAATTTGTCGTTATGATATAATATGTGAAAGCTATTTAAACGTCTGGACTTGTTTTTATCCTGTAATCCAGAAGCCTGTTGTATAGAAGTCATCATTAGAATCTGCGTTTATCGGATAAAACCTGAACTTATAAGTAATCAACTGCTTTGCAAATGCTAAGGATATTATAAACCTTTATTCGCTTTTATCCAAGGAGACTTCCGCTTAGTTAAAAATGCCCTAGATTTAAAATTAACGGCATTAACTGCTCCAGCTTTATTGTTTGGTCTTCATATGGTCTCTGCAGAGTTGACATATATATTCCATACTTGCCTTTTCCTGTTCCTTGCTGACCACCATACGGAGAAAAGAACAAGAAGCTGTCCAGGGCGGAGTGCATCTCTTCCAAATATTTATCTATCAGGTTCAGGCCTGTACAGCTTCCGTCTATCTCATATAAATTTATAGACATCACAATGGTGCCTCTGCCAAGCATCCTTTTGAATTCATCAGACACAGCTTCAAGTTCCCCTTTTAACGTCGTTTTTTCAACGTCAAGGGATGGATAACCAATGGTAGGGTTTGCCAGAGGAATGTTCGATGGAATCAATGATTGTTTTTGCATATCTCCAATTCTCATATTGCCAAGCACCGTGAGCCAAGCCGATTTTGGGGTCTGATGATCACTGTTTTCAATAACTCCACGAGGAACGCTGTTCAATAGATTATTAAGGAATTTTGGCTGGCAGTCAGCCAAGTGTTCGTATCCCAGCCCCATTATGCCCACAGCAGCAGCTTTCATTAGTCATCAACCAGTGACCTTAACTTACTGAGCAGCAGCTCACGTGGCACAACTCCAACTATCCTATCAACAGGCTCTCCATGGCTGAACACTATCAGTGTCGGCAAGCCGTAAACTGAGAACTGATCTGCAACTTCAGGGTTTTTCTGAGTATCAACCCTACCGAACTTTACCTCGGGAAACATGGGAATTATCCCCTGAACAATCCTGTGTAGGACATGACATGGGGCGCACCATGGGGCCCAGAAATCAATTACAGCTATTTCAGAATTTTCTATAAACTCCCTAACTTGGTCCTCCGAAAGGCACTCCATTTCAACTTGCATGCGTGACAATAAATTCAATTCAAATTTAAATCTTTATAAAAAATTTGCAACTTGAAAGCAGAAGTTCTGCATAATATAGTCAATAAAAGCAATAATTTTATATTAGCATAGAGTAAAATATTAACTACGAAAGCTAAAAAAAGTTTGAACCTATTACAGATATCTAGAAAAACACTTCGTGTTTATGCTAAAGACGGATGAATACGTTACACCGTAATGTCGAACAAAATGTACAATTATAATGAGAAGTTCACAAGATTCTGAATAAGAGAAAAACGATCATTTATGAACGTGTATCCAAAATAGAAGAACGATTTACAGAACCAAATATAGCAGTTGCAGCAATGGTGCTACATGAACGGATACACAATGCAATTTATTAAGGCATTTGAAAAAAGAAAATATTTTTCGAGATGCTTGATTAAATCATTAACCATAAGGTCGAGAGAGTAACATATAAGGACAGGTTAAGCAGGGTTGGCTTCTAACTGTTCAAGTATCTGTTTCAGAAATTTAGGACTGAGATTGTAGTTATATCCGTAGGCGATCCAAAACTTGATTCTGGAGAGGCGTTTGAAGAGATTACATTCATGTTACATTATTATTTAATGATGTACTCAAAACGTAGAAATTATTTCATTGGGTTGGATATGAAGGCCAATAGGACTGAACGGGTATACATTGGAAAAAACGATACTGTTTCAGCTTTCTGCCACACATCAAAGAACCTGTACAATCAGGCAAATATTAAGGCAACAATTCATTAAACATGAAAAATAGTCAAGGTGATCTCAAACAATTTCAAATTTCATCTGATAATTCCAACAACCATCAGAAATTGCCAGCACAGTGGACTGTGAAGAAGGAGGCGTGGAATTCGTTCCTTAGGGCAATGAAATCTTACAAGAATAATTCTGAGCTTTTTAAAGGAAAACCTAACATGCATGAATATAAAATAAAAACGGTAAATTCATGTTGACTTTCACAAACCATAGTATTGAAGATGTAATGTTAGGGTTTCCAAAAATTATGAAATCAGAGGTGAAAAAAGATTAGATGATATTGATCTGAGGGAAGTAAAAATAATACTTCCCAGTATAACGGGTAGATCGTATATAGAATCGATATTCATGATACATGTATATCAAACAGCCATGGACATTGACATCGGATTAACGTGGCTATCGCATATAACATCTCTGACCATGGGATTGTTGTCAAGGGCGGTTTTCTAAAATCGATGAATCAATACCCCAACAAGAACTATGCATATCTGAAATCAATAGACAGCAGGACAATAAACTTGCAAAAATGGAAGCTATTTCTGAAGAGAAACAGGAAGAACGCAATGCACATAATCTCTCGGAAAATCGTTGAATATGCTAAATCAAGAGGCATAGACACTATTGTTATAAGTAGGGAATGGAAACAGTCCGTAGAGATGGGGAACAATCAGAACTTTGTACAGATTCCATTTAACACACTCAGGTAAGATACAAGGCAGAATAAAATGGAATTAATGTTTTCGTCATAGATGAATCCACATGGAAGCAAATTTTCAGATGGTGAAAGCATTGAACATCACGGCACAGGATATCAAGAGGCCGCTAACGAGATGGAAAAATGATAAACGCAATGCAACATGATAAGAAAGGGGTTCCTGAAAGCTTTTGCAAATGGGATACAGGGTTACACCCAAGAAGCATCGGATAACTTCTAAAGGTTAACATGGTTAACAGAAATCATAACCTTAATCGTCTGCTAAAAATGCCGTGGACTACAGTTTCAATGTAGATAAGTTTAAATATTGGTAAATATAAAAGAATATTTAAAGTGATAATCGCTTATAGAGACAAAGTCTGCATGGAATGGATATGAGACTGGCTTATGGTACATCAAAAACCTGCTCCAGATGCGGGTATTATAATAAAGGGGGCAAGCACATTCAAATGCGGGCTTATAATCGATAGGCAGGAAAATGCATCAATAAACATATGAAACAAATTCCTATGTGGGGAGTTATGGGTTCCCCCCGAAAGGAGCCAAGCTCGATGAGTTCTCCGATGAACCCAGAGGATGATAAGAGCGATGAGGCTCATGAACTGAGTATGGGTTCCATACATATCCATACTTAATTCAGAACCCATAATGAATTTAAATAACCGGAGTGGCGCTCATTTTTCCTGAACGTCGGAACCCATATCAGAGGTACCTGAACCCGCTGTCTGGAAGCACTGCGACAATTGTGCTGTCTCTGTTCATGGTGAAGGCAAGCTGCCTTGAAACAAGTAGCACTGCTGCAGAACTCCACCCTATAAGCATGGCTTCCTTGTTTGCAACTTCTTTAATTATTTTTTCCAGTTCATCATGCTCGCTTTTCCCTATCCACTTGATTTCATCTATAGTTGAAGCATCAAACAACTTAGAAGGCATATCATCATTGGGGTTCCTGAGGCCAGGAACCGTTATTCCCTTATCCGGAGCCACACCAAAAACCCTTATTCTGGGATCATATCTTTTTAGCACAACAGAGCATCCTGCAGCAGTTCCCCCTGTTCCTATGCCAACGACAAGCACATCAAGCCTCCCATTTACCTGTTTGAGTATTTCTAGAGCTGTGCCATCCATGTGAGCTCTGGGGTTTTCCGCGTTGCTGAACTGGTCAAGGCTGACAAATTTTCCCTCACCTCGATTTAAAATGCTCTCTCTGACCCTGATAGCGCCAGCTGTTCCCTCCTCCTTTGGGGTGAGTATGAGTGAAGCGCCAAACATTTCTATTGCCCTCTGTTTCTCTCTGCTAGCGCTTTCAGGCATTATTATTGTAACACTCACGCCATAATATGCACCAATCATGGCAAGCGCTATGCCTGTGTTGCCAGAAGTGGCTTCCACGAGTTGCTTGCCAGCAGCAATTGTTCCAGTTTTTACTGCACTCTCAAACATTGATTTGACTATCCTGTCCTTCAGAGACCCACCCGAATTGAACCACTCTAATTTTGCATAGATCTGTCCGCCTTTTTCAGGTGAAAACCTCCTGAGCCAGACCATGGGCGTGTTTCCAATCAAATTAAGGTAGCTAGTGTTAATCATAGCTTTTTAATGAATTGTTTGACATAATATTAACTTTTTTAAACAAATAATGCCGTGGACTACAGTTTCAATGTAGATAAGTTTAAATATTGGTAAATATAAAAGAATATTTAAAGTGATAATCGCTTATAGAGACAAAGTCTGCATGGAATGGATATGAGACTGGCTTATGGTACATCAAAAACCTGCTCCAGATGCGGGTATTATAATAAAGGGGGCAAGCACATTCAAATGCGGGCTTATAATCGATAGGCAGGAAAATGCATCAATAAACATATGAAACAAATTCCTATGTGGGGAGTTATGGGTTCCCCCCGAAAGGAGCCAAGCTCGATGAGTTCTCCGATGAACCCAGAGGATGATAAGAGCGATGAGGCTCATGAACTGAGTATGGGTTCCATACATATCCATACTTAATTCAGAATCCTAAATTCCTGCTGTTATGCCAGTCAATATCCTTATTGCATTCCCTAGAAGATACGTTGCAAGCGCGGCACCCAAAGCCAGTAACACCATCTCTGTAACCTTTTTTTTACCGCTTACTCCGCTTATTATGCTTGTGAGGTAACCTGCCACGGCAAGTGCTAATATTGCAAGCAACGTTGAGGTCAGTTGGTCTACCATCACCGAAAAAGGCAGGAAATAGGGGAGGGTTGGCACCAGTGCGCCCACTATGTAGAATATTCCTACAAATGTGGCAGATTCTTTTGCGCTTGTGACCCTTTCGCCAATGCCCTGCTGGCTTCCAAATACGATTTTGGACAGCTTTAATCTCAGGTTTCTATTTTGGTTAAGCTCATTTTCAGATTTAGTTGAAACATATGCACCAACCGACATTGACAGCGCGCCTGCGATTCCTATTACAAGCCCAGTTATAGCTACAAGTATACTCCTTTCGTAAGCGCCAGCAAGCCCTGAAACAGCTGCGAGGAGCTCTACAAGGCCGTCATTCATTCCAAAGAGCACATCACGCAGGTTTTCCACAATGCTCATTGATGACTTCTCTGCGAAAAAGCTTTCGTGTTCCATTTCATCCTTCACAATGCTTTTAAGCGTATCCTTGTCACCTTCACTTAACCCTCGTTCATTAAATAGCTTCAAGTAGTTTACTACGGTTGAGGCTTCCCTTTCTTCGAATAACTTCATCATAAGATTAAACCCAAGAAGTCTCATCAAAAGTGCTTCAATCTTGACTTTTACCTTAGATGGCGCTTTGGGAATGCTGGTGCCTGACCCCTTTAAAAGGTTTAGAAAGAACTTTGAATGGCTTTCCTCTACTTTCGAGAGTTCAGTGAGCCTTTTTTTGGCATCATTGTCACGAACTGAACGGGCAAGTTCAATGTAAAGCATCTGGTCTCTAAGTTCATCCTTGTAAAAATCGGTTACCTGCATGATTTTGAGTTGTCTTTCTAAATAGATAAAAGTATTGGTTGAAAAATCAGTCTATTCTTTCAAGGGCTGGTATTGGCACATTTACAGCCTCTTCTGGCTCAAGGTCAAGCACCCTATCACCCAGCACCTTTTGTATTACATCGTTATCCAAAAGTTTTAACCTCCCCTCAACTATTTCAGCAATTATACCTCTGTTCCCAACATAACTTAAACTTACCGGTACATTCATCATTGTAAGCTTTTTTACTATTTCACTTGCCTCTGCTGGCGACAGCGACCCATCCATCACCAGCACATGTAATTCCTTTATTGATTCAGTCATTCTCAAAGCTGTCAAAGCAAGCGTAGCCATGTCATTTGAATTCTTTTGAGTAAATATCAGGTGTGCTCCACCGTTAAGGTGCTGTAACCCCTCACCGCTGTTGGTAAGCGCCTTAAGCAGCTCAGATATCTCCTCAGTAATAATTGACCCTATGGTTGACAGTTCCTGGTCTTTCATCCTATCCTCATAACTGTCCATGTCAACTACAAGAACTGGCACCCCACGTCCCACTAGCCTCTGGAGCTGTATTGAAGCGCGAAACCTTCTTTCCACCTCAAATGAAAACGGTGAAATCCCAACGTACATACCAGCATTATCAACCTGATCCGCCCTCCTATCACCTAAATTAAATATTACCACCGGCGAAAGTGGAAATTCAATGCCTTCCCCGTTAAGTTTGCCTGCTATTGCTGCGCCGATGTCCCCTAATCCAAAAAAAGTTGACATGAACTTACTTCCTCTTGTCCTAAAGATAAAGTGTTCTGAACTAATTTTTTAAATTATAAATAAACATTTTTTGACCAAATTTAGACAGAGAACTTCATTGCTGTCCTGTCTATTGATTCAAATATAGTGGGGTGCTGATGCGCGATCAGCGCCAGGTCCTTTACCCTAGCTCCTCCTGCAACTGCAAGGGCTATTTCGTTTATCACCATCGATGCTGAATCCCCATATATTGAGCCCCCAATTATCCTCTGCGTTTCCCTTTCCACTATGAGCTTTATCCAGCCTTCCTTTACGCCAATTATCTGCGCATATGCGTCATCCTCAAGTTGATATTTAATAGTGGAAAAGGCAATTCCCCTGGACTTTGCTTCATCCTCCCCCATTCCCACGACAGAAGCCTCAGGTTCCGTGAATACAGTAACAGGTACTGTGGAATAATTAAACTCATATATTGGCGTGCCATGCAGGATATTCCATGCTGCTATCACTGATTCCTTAACTGCTGAATGAAACAACATATATTTTCCAGTAACGTCTCCTGTAGCATAAACGTTAGGGAGGGAGGTCCTCATTGTTGAATCAACATCAACGTGTCCCTTCGTAACAATGCCCAATGTTTCAAGCCCTTCCACATATGGCTTTCTTCCTGCTGCCATTATAACCTCATCAGACACAAGTGAAAAATTTTTACCGTCGGGCATTGTATAACTTACTTCCTTCTGCTTACCGTTCATCCGTATTCCAGATACGCGTGCGCCTGTTATAACATTTACATTTCTTTCACGTAACATTTTTTCAATTTCTGAAACTAACTCACTGTCCCATCCACTCATTAGCCGGGGAAGCATCTCAAGCACAGTAACATTCTTGCCCATGGAACTGAGCATGGATGAAACTTCCACCCCTATGTACCCCCCGCCTATTATCGTTATGCTATCTGGCATACTTCTATATGACGTCCTGTAGCCGAACAGTTCAAGGCTTCCTATTGCCAGGTCAGCTCCTGGAACGGGGATCTTTGCGGCAACGGAGCCTGTAGCTATTATGGTGTTCTCCCCCTTCACTATCTTCTTCCATGAACCATCGAGTGACTGCACTTCCACTGTATGGCCGTCTATGAATTTTGCAGTGCCCCTGACAAAATCCAGATTCTGATGTTCCTTAATTTCCCTTATATGCTGTCTGTACCTGGTAGACTGAACCTGCTCCTTATGGTTTATCACATCTTCCCACAACATTCCAAGATTTCTGGCACTGACGCTTCCTGCTCCCTGCAGTATCTTCTTCACCTTTTCCATCATATAAATCGTTATTGCCATTGATTTTGAAGGGATGCATCCCTCATACAGGCAATTTCCGCCAAGATTGCCCTTGTCATCAACAAGCATTACACTTTTTCCACCCTTGCTAAGTTCAAATCCGCCATGATAGCCGCCGCCTCCCCCGCCCACTATTATTGTATTGTACTGCTCTTTATGTGGTGCATCTTTAAATTCGTCATCACCCAAAGGCAGAACGGGATATTTTCCAAGCATCCCGCATATATATTTATGCTTAATTTAAATTTTTATGCAAAAAGAAAATAAATCATAAAATAGAAAATTATTCTCTTGCTATAAAATTTCCCTTTATATCATCATGCACTTCTCCATCATAAACTATGTCGCCGCTAACTACAGTGTACATGACCCTGCCGGCCAGCTCCATGCCGTCGAATGGGGAATATTTGGCCTTGGAATAAAACTTTTCAGCGTTTACTTTTGTCCTTAAATTAAGAGAAACAATGGTTAAGTTTCCACGTGAATTAGGGAACAACGAACCATATCGTGGGTAAATGCCAAATAGCCTGGCCACATTTTCGCTCATTAGCCTGGCAACATCAGCAAGGCTCAATTTTCCAACATTTATGGCATCAAGCATTAGTGGTAGTTCCGTTTCAAGTCCAGGAAATCCAGACGGTGAGGGATCTCCCAATTTTTCCTCAACCGTATGTGGTGAATGGTCTGAGGCAACTGTTGACATTATACCATTTTTGGCAGCAATTAGAAGAGCAACGCCATCTTCATAACCCCTTATTGGCGGATTTATTTTTGCAAAGTTTCCAGCCCTGCTGTAGATTTTACTGTCAAGAAACATATGATGGGGGGTAACTTCACCAGAGAGCCTTATTCCATTTGCCCTTGCCCACTCCATAACCTTAACCGTTTTACCCGAACTGATATGGGCCACATGCACACGTGCACCAGTGTATTCAGAAAGAGACACAAGCTCCCCAACTGAAAATGTTTCGCATACATATGGCCTGGAATTCAGATGCGCAATGCTATTATTAGATTTGCCTGTAAAGAACTTTACCAGCTCATCGTCCTCAGCGTGAACTACAAGTGGGGCATCTAATTCCGATAGTACCTTTAAAGTTGTGTACAACATCCTGTGTGATGGTGCAGGTATATTTCCTGTCGTTGGACCCATATATGCTTTAAATCCTATGCATCCAGACTTGACCATCCTAGTTATTTCAGTTACCTTTGAAGTATCGCTGATAAGCCCATAAAGCCCGTAGTCAACATGAGATTTTCCCCTTGCGATCTCCTTCTTCTCTATCAGTCTTTCTACACTGTCGAGCGGAGGCAACGTATTTGGCATATCAAGAACAGCTGTCAATCCGCCTGCAGCGGCAGCTGACGTGCCAGAGTTAAAATCCTCTTTATGCGTAAGCCCAGGCTCCCTCAAATGCACGTGCTCGTCTATCAGGCCTGGCAAAACATATAGGCCATCAGCGTGAAGCTCCTTTATTCCATTGCCTTTCAGGCAGCATCCTATTCTGCTTATAGTTCCATTTTCTATTAGTACGTCTGCGTTGGCAGAAACTCCATTAAAGATTACTGTGCCATTTTTTACCAGCAAACTTTCCATATATGACGTTTCCTGACTATGGATAAAACCTTTGCAGTACAATTTAAAAAAATATTTGGTACCACATGCTTTGTTGCATTAATTAAAAGTTGGGTTATTTAAAAATTAGGATAAATTGCCGATTTAAAATAGATAATTCCTTTAATTTAAATTTGAAACTATTAACAAATTAACTATTTTTTGATATATGCAACAAAGCAGTTTCTGGTGCTCTGTTGAACAAATATCCCTGAGAGTGCTTATCATTCTCAGATCTCTTCTAGGATTTCTGATCAGTTCATCGCTTTCACCAACTGCTTTGCCCTCTGGTTCATGTAGTATGCCCAGAACCTCTGGTATCCCTCTGCTTCCAGTCCTGTGG
>JARVJW010000059.1 GCA_029775955.1 Nitrososphaeria archaeon
AGCATTTATAATTGCCTGGATTATATCACCTGGCACTACAGGTGGAGTGATAGAGACCATAATAGGGCTTATACTAACTGGGCTGTACTTTGTTGGCCTGGCTGCATCTTATACAATTGAAAAGAGGCGCCAAGTTGGTCCAGCAGAACCAATCTATAGTTTTTCGCTTAACCTTTTGGATAAATAATCTCTGATCAATACTTTGCATAATTCATATTTCTGTCGTTGAACAGCTTTGGCGCAATGCCCTTTAGATACAGCCTGGTCATTCCGCTTACCTCCCTTTTGACGTCCTTCCACCCGAACTCTATCAGCTGCAGGTCTGAGGGAGGAACATGCAGAATATCTAGCTTCATAACCTCTGACGAGCTCTGCTGAATGAATATTTACGTTGACAAGTACGATGATTATCGGCCTGCTATCACCAGCAGCATCCTCCTCCCTTCTTATGAGGAACGATGCCATAGCTGCAGCCCTTGAACGATCGGACACTACGTCTTTGCCGTTCAAGGTTATGAACCCGAATATGGTCCTTGACCTCCTGCTGCCTCGCCTTCACTGTACAACAGGCGTATTTATGACTCCTGCAGGGGGTCAGAGCGAAGAGAGCTCTCATCTAGGAAGCCTATTATGGGCTCAACGCTGTATTCCTGCCTGACTTTCGAGAGCGCGCCATAGAACTTTTTTAAAAATTCCTTCCTCGAGCCTTTTGCTGTAGGGCTTGCCGTATCGAACATGCTTCTTTCTCAGGACCTTCCAAACGGTCTTGTACGCACAATGGACACCTCTTGGTTCCTTTACATATCTAACAACACCCCTGATATTCATTCCCTTGTTCTCTATCTCCTTGACTATCTTGTCCCACTCATCCGCAGGGAGCTTGGGCCCTCCTATGAAATTTGGTTTGAGGCCATCGTATCCACCCCTGTTACAAGCGCAAATTCTCTATTGTGCTTTTAGCCCTCCTGATGATGCCGGCAACGGCTTCAGTCTTTCCTTCGTAGAGGATCGCGTGAAGCCTCTCCTTCAGCCTAGCATCCCTCTCCATTTTGTGCCTCTGTTCAAGTTCTTCACTTGCCAGATGTCTGACAAGTTTCCTTGGCATGCAATTACATATGCGGGCACAGTTCATAACCATAGAAATTAAAAATAACTGTCTAATTAGTCAAGCGATGAACTATAATTGTATCTTAATATACAAATGTATACAGTTGTACAGGCGAATTTATTAAACCAAATTATTATTTATTAAAATAATATGGTAAAAGAGGGTTACTCCGTTAGTTTGCGAGAGGCACTTAACCCAAGGTTAAGCAGGAGAAAATTTCTAGCATTACTTGGTGCTGCAGGCGTTACAGTTGGTGCGTATGAAATTCTCAGAGGCTCTGTTTTAAAGAGCTTACAACCAGCTTATGAAGAGCAAATAACTAACGCTTCACTTACAAAAGTGAGGACTGCACATGTCAACAATTGTGACGGTTCATGTGGGTTACTTGCCACGCTAAACGGTGGGGAAATTGTAAAATTTTCACCGGCAACGTTTAATGATCCTGACTTTCCACCTAGAATTTGCCTGAGAGGACTTTCTCAAATACAATATGTTTACCATCCTGATAGGTTAAAATATCCAATGCAAAGCGTTGGCGGCAGGGGAAGTGGGCAGTGGAAACAAATTACATGGGATGAGGCAGCAAGCTTGATAGCCAGCAAGTTCCAGAGCATATCATCTCAGTACGGCTCCAAGTCAATCTATATTGCGCCATACACAGGAAACCTTTCAGTAATAAATGGGTTGATTGGAGTAGGATATAGGTTTGCAAGCGTAATAGGGGCAAGCGCAGGTGACTTTGAGGGAGATAATGAAGGCGACTCTGCTTCACCGGCAGGCGCTGTTGAAGAACTGGGTGCATTTGATGGTCATGAATTAAATGACCTGGTTAATTCAAACATGATAATTTTATGGGGTAACAACTTAGCAGAAACAGACATTCCCGACATGAGATTTGTCCTTGATGCAAGGGATAATGGTGCGAGAGTGGTTTACATTGACCCCAGGTACACGCCAACTGCAGTGGTTGCAGACCAATGGGTACCGCTTAGGCCCGGCACAGATGGTGCCTTAGCCCTGAGCATGATAAATGTAATAATAAATGAGGGCCTTTATAACAGCAACTATATGTTAAATTATACGGTTGGGCCATTTTTGGTAAGGCAAGACACGATGCTATTTCTAAGAGAAAACGACCTAAGTGGAAACGGGTCCAATAACTACATGGTTTACGACACTGTGACGGGGCAAATTTTGCCCTATAATTCACCTGGCGTAGTTCCTGCACTTACGGGAACATATAAAACCGCAAACGGGGTATCTGTTAAGACATCGTTTCAAATGCTTTCTGAACTAGTTTCTAAATATGACCCTTCAACTGCATCGAACATAACAGGGGTTCCAGCACAAGCAATACAGCAACTAGCAGAAGATTTTGCAAAGGCTAATCCTGCCGCAATAAAGGTCGGGTTTGGAGGCATATCGCACTGGTATTATGGTGACCTCACCTATAGGGCGCTAATTACACTATCCGCCTTGATCGGCTATATAGGCGTTCATGGTGGAGGCGTTACCACTTACAATGGGGCGCTCCTCGATGCTGCAACAGACCTAACTGACTGGCTAACTCCAGATGGGAAGCAATACAACTATATTCCGCCACTGTCATTTGCTGACCAAGTTTTTAATGGAAACATAAAAGCAGCATGGTTCCCCTGTGACAATTTTATAAACCAGCAGGGTGATACCAACCGCACAATAAAGGCCATAGAGCAGCTTGATTTTGTAGTAGTGTCTGACGCATTTATGACCCCTACGGCAAAGTATGCAGACATAGTGTTGCCAATAGCAACAGAATATGAAAAAACGGACCTGTTGCTGGGCGGGAACTTCTTTTTGCAGTATACTCCGAAATTAATAGAACCACTTTGGGAAAGCATGGCAGACCTTGACATGTTTGCCCTTGTGGCTAGCAAGATGGGATACGGATCCTATTTTAATGGAACTGCAGAGGATTACATTGGGCTTGTGTTAAGTGGATTTCCATCAGGAACAACGCTTGATGACATAAAGGCTAATGGGAACGTTATGAGGTTAAAAGATGAAGATATAGCAACTTCTTCTTACCAACCAATAACAAAGCCATATGTACCATTTTACCAGCAGAGCTTTCCCACCCCGTCAGGGAGAATAGAATTTTATGTGGAATCGGTTGTTCCATATTATAAAACAGGCCTCCCGATATATAAGGAGCCAAATGAAGCTTCACCACAAAATGTGCTATATACAAAGTATCCGTTTGTTATGATAACCTCCCACACTAGGTTCAGGACCCACACCCAGTGGGATAACCTTGCATGGCTTCTGGAAATAAACCCGCATCAATTTGTTGAAATAAACCCAAGCGATGCTGCAGCTAAGGGGATAAATGACGGTGATAAAGTGAAAATTTACAACGATAGGGGCTATATAATAACTACTGCCAGATTAACGCCTGGCATGAGACCTGGCGTGCTAAACGTCTATCAGGGACATTGGTCTGATTTTCCAACTGGAACTGTGAACAATCTAACAAACCAGGACATAAACCCAGCACAATCAGTGGTTTACCTTTTCCAGTCAAATACACCATATTTTGATGTCCTTGTTAATATAGAAAAGGTGAGCAGCTGATGACAAGGCTAGGCATGGTGATAGACCTAAGCAGGTGCGTTGGATGCAACACGTGCGCAGTTGCCTGCAAGGAGGAAAACAACGAGCCGCTTGGCATATGGTGGAACAGGGTGCTTACGGTAGGAGGAGGGGATTATATAGACGTCCCAGAAGGGGAATATCCAAATGTGGACATGCACTATTTGCCACTTGCCTGCCAGCATTGTGAAGATGCTCCATGCGTAAAAGTGTGCCCGGTTGCTGCAACATACAAAAGAACTGAAGACGGCGTTGTGCTTGTTGATTTTGACCGCTGCATTGGTTGCAGGTATTGCATGGCAGCCTGTCCCTATGGGGTAAGAAACTTCAACTGGGGAGAGCCTGTTTACAGTCCAGGAGTGGATTTCCCGGTTGGCCATCAGGGTGACCATTACGACAAGTATAATCCCAGCAGGCTTGTGTATATGCCAGAAAGGCCAAAGGGCGTTGTGGAAAAGTGCACCTTCTGCGTACAGAGAATCGATAACAACGAAGTACCTTTCTGCGTTGAAACATGTCCAGAAGGGGCAAGGGTATTTGGGGATCTGGAAAACCCTGACAGTGAAATTTCGGGCATAATACAAAATGGAAATGCACAGCAATTGCTCCCTGAGTTAGGGACAAACCCGCAAGTTTATTATGTGCCGCCATATCAGAAAAAGGGCATAGTGCCAGATTATGCAAACCAGAGCGTTATAAATGCAAATGAAAGCACTATCGCGCCTGGGCAGAGCATCATTGACTTGGCTGAGGAAAACGGATATGTCTCAGGATTTGTGCCTCCACAGAGCAAGAAAAAAGGCGGTGAATAAAAATGGAGAATAAAAATTTGATTGAAAAAGTTAACGGCAAGGTGTATTACGCTTTAGTATCAATTTTAGGGGCGATTGTGCTGATAGGAGCAGTCGCATGGGCCCTGGAAATCGAATATGGCCTGATCCTTACCAACATGAGGGACGTTGTTTCATGGGGGCTTTACATTTCAACATTTGCATGGTTTGTGGGGGTCAGTGCCGGTGGCCTAATACTTTCCTCTTCTGCAGCTATATTCAAGATAGGAGCTTGGAAGCCGCTCTCCAAAATGGCAAGCTTTGTGTCTGCTGTCGTTATAACGGCAGCTGCGCTTATAATCATGCCAGACCTTGGGCAGCCTGGAAGGGTGCTTAACCTTATCATATATGCTCATACGTTCTCTCCACTGATCTGGGATTTTTCAATAATAGCAACTTACCTCATAATATCTTTGCTTGAGCTCTGGCTCCTCATTTCATCAGAAACTTTGAAAAAGGCTGGCAATGAGCCTGGCTCCAAGATGAGGGAAAAGTACGCGATAGGGCTTGCATTCATAGCGCTTCCTGTTGCAATATTTACCCATTCTATAACTGCGTGGATATTTGGATTGCAGATATCAAGGCCATGGTGGAACACTGCGCTGCTTGCGCCGGCATTTGTAGCATCAGCCCTGGTTTCAGGGCTAGCGCTTGTTCTATTAGTGATTCTGGTGAACAATAGGCTGAAACTGATAAATGTGAACATAGAAGAAAAGACAAAGGCACAATTCTCCAAGCTGCTCATAATATTTATACTAGTTGACTTATACCTACTTTTCAGCGAATACCTTACTATAGCATGGCCTGGGGAACCAAGCGAGCTTGCAGGGCTTTACACCATGTTCTTTGGGCCGTACTGGTACATCGGATGGGGCCAGTGGATACTTGCATTGCTTGCGGTTATAATACTTGCAAGGCCAAGTTGGAGAGCTTCAAACTTGGCAATTGGAACAGCATCAGTGTTTGCACTAGTTGAAGTGTTTTTCTACAGGATGAACCTGATAATTCCAGCACTGGCAAACCCATTAATTCAGTACCCGCCAGGAATTGCAATAGGGGGAGGCATCAGTTCAGCTTATGCCCTTGCAGGCTATTCCTTCCAGATAGTAGGGCAGTACTTTCCCAGTCCAATTGAATGGGCAATTACTGCTGGGTTTGTTGCGGGTGTGGCCCTTATAATCTTGGTTGGCCTCAAGCACTTGCCTCTGGGAACTTCAGAATGAGTGAAGCCGTGCAGAGAGCTGCACTTTACGAAATTTTTTCACAGCTTTTCTTCAAGCCAGATAATAGAAAGAGGGAAGCGGCAGAAAGCTTCATTAAAATAGCGAAAGCTGATAACATTGAGATAGAAGACTTTGACCCAGGCACGCTTGAGATAGAATATAACAGGCTCTTCGTTGGCCCTGGCCACGTTCCATGCCCTCCATATGAATCAGTTTACAGGAAGGATAGGCCATTAATGGATAGAGGATTAGTAATGGGGCCATCAGCAATTGATGTTGAGAAAAGGTACCGGCAAGCAGGCCTTCAAAAATCGAAGGACTTTCATGACCTTCCTGACCACATTGGAGTTGAAATGGAGTTTATGGGGTACCTATGTGAAATGGAGGCAAAGGACGGCGCTAAAAAATGGAGAAAAATGCAGGATGAATTCCTTAAGTTGCACATAAAGCCTTGGTATATCGAATTTCTTGAATGTATCAAAAAGCATTCCAGGTCAACTTTTTATTCAGCAGCTGCCACTGAACTTAAAGGGTTCATTGAAGAGGAACTTGAAGGCGAAAACCCATGAAGGTTCATATCAAGTTTGCCGGGCAAGCAATTCAATCTGTAATTGATTGTGCAAAGCAAAACTTTCCTGGATATGTCGAATTTGGTGAGGGGGGTGATAAGGTAAGTTCTGCACTGCTTGTCATAGGCAATGGGATAGCTGATAAAGCCTATGCTGTAACCGAATCTATAGACTCTGCAGGGATGAGAGAGGAAGAGCTGCTGTTCCACCTGTGCGCAAAGCTTGGCAAGTTGTCCAAGTCTGACGCAATAACTGCCAAGGTCGAGTCCATGCTCTCCAGCCCAACCCTTTCTAGAAGGGAACTCATAACTGGGATAAAAAGTGGCTTCAGGGTGTTTTCAGATTACCCTTTGGTCTTTGATGGTATATGTGAAGCAAAGTATGGATGTACTAAATGCATTGATTCCTGCCCTGAAAACGCCCTAAAATTAGAAGGGGCACTTAAGCTGGACAGCGACAAATGCACAAAGTGTGGGCTGTGCGCAGGCAAATGTCCAGTCGGTGCTATACAGATGCCAGCATTTTCTGAAGATGCATTCATTGGTATGATTGAAGGCATGAACAAGGTCAATTTAGAAAGAAAATCGTTGATGCTGACTACTGTAGAAACAAAAGCTGAGCCGTGGGTTCATGTAGAGCATCTGAGCAGCCTTGACGTCGTTAACACAAGGTGGATAGCTATGACTCTTGCCTCTGGAATAAATTTGATTATGCAGGGGAAGATAAACGAGGAAATCAGGAAATCAGCTCAAGCATTGGGGAGAAAAGTTACGGAAAAGGAAGATTATATTGAAATTGAAAGCATCATTGAAAACACTGTTCCAGGATTTAGCAGCTTTGACAGTTGGTTCAATTACATATCATCAATAAATGCACTGAAGGTGTCCCATGTGGAAGGGCTACGAATAACTGATATTAAAGTTTCAGATACATGCACTCTTTGCGGTGCGTGCGCATCACAGTGCCCTCATGCAGCGTTTAAGATAGACCAGTCAGGAAAGCTCATGTTCAACCCAGCAGAATGCACTGGCTGTGGGCTCTGCGCCAAGGTTTGCCCTGAGGGGTCAATAACTTTGGAAGAGCAAAAGGAACTCAGCCTTGGGATGAAGGAAATTTATAACGACGAAATAATTAGGTGTGCGCGCTGCGGCAAGCCGATTTACACGAAAAAGTTCTACATGCATATGGTGTCAAGGATCGGAAAGGAGGACCCAATGCTGAAATATTGCAATGAATGCAAGCAGAGAATTATATATGAAAGCCTCTTTGGTAATGTTAAAAAGGTTAAAAAAGCGATTTAAAGCATGACACTTATAAAGGACGAGGAAGCCGAAAGGCTGATAGATGGTCTGCCCCTCAAAATGCCAAGGGTGAAAAGTGTAAGTACATGCAATGCAGTCAATATGCTATCCTCCGAAAATGTAACGTCGCCATCTGACTTGCCTGAAAATGGCATAGCTGCGCAGGACGGCTATGCAATCAACATCATGGATGGTGCAATGAACTATACGGTAAAGGATTCTGCAGTTGAACTCAAGCCCGGCGAAGCAACTTATGTTGGAACCGGCTGGACTATACCCAGTGGCGCAAACTCAGTAATAAGAATTGAGTCAGCAAAAGTTGACGGTAACAAACTGTTTCCCATCAAGGACCCAAAGCCATGGGGTGACATTGAGATGTCAGGAGATGATGTAAAGAGGGGGTCAATCATTATTGAGAGGGGTAAAATGATAACCCCCTATCATATATCGCTGTTTTCCGCTCTTGGATTAAGAAAGGTCAAAGTGTTTGACCTGCGCGTTGGAATTATAAATGTTGGTGACGAAATAGTTAAATGTAATTCTCCAAAGAAAGGAATAAGGGATTCCATAACCCCACTCCTGAAGGGCTTGATGCCGTTTGCCAGTTTCAGAACTGCCCATGCTCCCGATGACAAGACCAAAATAGTAAGCCTGATAGAGCGTTTTTCCAGAGCCTGTGATTTAGTGATGACGATTGGAGGGTCTTCAGTGGGCAAAAAGGACCTCACAAAGGATGCAATAAAGGATGTGGGCGAAATAGTATTTGAGGGGGTTCAGACAAACATAGTAAAGAGGGGCGGCGTAGGTTTTGTAAATGGCACGCCCGTGCTATCGCTGCCTGGCAGGATAGTTTCAGCAGTTACCGTGTTTCATGTACATGGCCTTCACATAATTTCAAAGTTGGTTGGGTCTGAGTTGAGGAAATATGGCGAAGTATCGCTGTCAGAGGGCATTGTTGTGAGGCACAGCATGAACTCCACCTTTCTATTTAAAGTAGAAGACAATAGCGCAACGCCATTAAAGTGGGGCGCTGGTCTCTACAGTCAAATTATAAAGGCTAATGCATTTGCAAGGCTTGAAAGAAACAGAGATTATAGTAAAGGGGAAAAGATCAGAATTCAATTCTTGATTAAAAGCTAGAATAAACTAAGTAGCTTATGGAGGAGGAATGGGTTAGATTTATCAAAGGTGAGCAAGAAAACTCACTTCTTTACAGTACCTGTGTGAACATCTTATAAATTTATCTAATTACCCGGGTGTGGGACACTATTCTTGCATGGTTACGGTGATGCCTTTTTAAATGTGTTTACTAATTTGTCAAATATTTTTTCAACATAATTTAAGCGTTGCCACAAGGATGTATTACCATGAGGCTCCCCAACCACAAGGAGATACTTGTCCAAATCCTATACAGCTTGCACAGCTTTATGACGGCAACGCTTAGATTCAGTTTATAAGTGCCCTAACTGCAATTTATGTAAGGAGGATAGGTTCATTTGCAAGGCTGATAACTGATTTGTGGATGTAAGGCTTCAGAGTGCATAGATTGCAGGAAGTCGTGACAGGCCCATTCTATCCTGGGACAATTAACAGGTCATCAATAGATAGTTTAGTACTTGCACTTTCAAAGAATGGCTCATCATACTATGTGGAGAACATGCTGCCATGGGAATACAAGTTAGCAGCGATGCCATATTGAAATACATTTGCTGACAGGGGGAGGGCCCATCTAGTGAGGGATGGGCTTTACGTCATAGACATGATTCAATTGCTTTTCGGGGTTAAGAACGCAAAGGAGCTATCTGGTAGGCTTGAGTCATGTACTGAAGAAGCATATCCAAGGGTTAAGAAGCTAATGGAGGAGGTAGGGTTAACCCTGAGCTCAAGAGGCAGTTGATGGAAAGGTCAGGTTTTCAGATTCGTTCACCTTAGCACTATCATACCTTCCATGGCATACTCCTTGTGGCAAAGATGCTCTTCAACGAATTGCTTGCATAGATACTTGCTCTTGAGGGCACTTAACGTAACAGAAGAGCTACAATAGCATGAATCATGTGCTTGACCCCGTTCACAAAACTGAGGCATGATATATGTGGTTCAGGGATATGGTGAATAAGGCCAAAGAGAATGGAAAGTAATGCATTAACACCTTCCCAGAAGAAAGCATGAAAGAAGGATGAAGGCCATTGATTAGCTTAAGGGGTACGCTAAGTATCAGGAAGAGGATACAGTGAAGTCGTTAAAGGAAAGGCATTCAGACTACTTTATATTCAAGGATCATATAACTTCAATGGAGGGCGGAGCTGGAGGTTAAATTGAATAAGGTTGCCCTTCATAAGGACCGACACAATGAGAGTATTCTTGTGGCAATAAGGGATTCAGTGTACACAATAAGTAAGGGAAAGCCGAGCCTGGCAAACAGAATTGAATTCTTCAGTTTTGCAAGGGTTAGAAACAGCCACGATGATCTTTATAAGTAGCTATAATATATATGAAGATAAAGGAAATACTGAAGGTGATAAAGCCATGAGCCATCCATGGAAATCCAGGGG
>JARVJW010000015.1 GCA_029775955.1 Nitrososphaeria archaeon
GTCCTGTGGAAAGTTATTCCCAGCAGAAAGGAAAAAAAGCTCCTGGAGCTACAGGTCACTTAAATATTTGTTCAACACAGCAGTATAATTTATAATAAGCATATTTATAAGGGCATAACCTTTTTATTCTCTCACCAAGGGGGCTTCCAGCTTCGGTAAAATAATTACTATTCCTATACTTCAATTAAAAATTCTATAAACCCTTCCTTCTCATTTACACTTATAAGTTTGTGCCCATTCCTCTTTACCCATGTAGGTATGTCCCTTTTACTGCCACTGTCATCTGAATAAACTGCTATCAGGTCCCCATTCTTTGCCTTTTTAACAGCCTGAATTGTTTGCAAGAGAGGACCTGGGCAGAATGTTCCGCGGCTATCAACAACAGTTTTTTGCCTTTCTGTCGTTTGCCCTCACCTATATAAATAGCGTGATGTCAGCATCTCTGGCATCATCTAGAAATGTTCCCACGCCTACTACATCGTCCACTATGTCAAGCAGGTCATCCTTTTTTAGCCCAAAAAGGTCATAGGTCATTGAGCAGGCATAGAACTTTACATCACCAGTTGATTTAGCTTGCTTCATAAGGTCAATCCAACTGGGCACTTTTTTTTCATTCATTATTTTAAAAGTTTCATCTTGAAATTCTTTGAAGTCAGCCGATACACGTGGCGAAATCCCCTTTTTGGTAAGTGCCATAAGCCCCCAAAACGTAGCAAATACCCTGACCTTAGTATCTGTAGCAGCACCACCAGAAGTTAGTATTGAAGCCGCCTGAAGTTTGTCAGAGCTCCCTGAAAACAGAATTATTGCTAACTTAGCCATACAAAAAACGCCAGATGTTACATTATAAACTTACATGCAAATTTTTGTCATTGTCTAGGTACATAATGTGTACATTTGTTTATAAAAAATGAAACTTATTGTAGAAATTGTGCAGAATTACATACAGATTTATATGACATCTTCACCATAAAGTTTCCTGATCCACAGTGTTGCAACCTCCTTTTGATAGTTCACCGTAGCTTTCCACAGGCATAAATTTAGGAGTGCCACTCCTTACTTTCATTAGATCTACATTTCTTATTCCAGCATTTTAAATCTTTATTAATAGTGACTACGATGTGGGATGCTATTCTAACATTATTTACAATAACAAAAACCATAAAGTTATTCATCACTGTTTTATAAAAAGACGAATTTTTAAACTTACCAGTTTATATCAGTACTTCCACAAGTAGTAATGTTTTGCCTCTAACTTATACCTAATAAGCTTTGCATAATTGTACTTTGTTGCATTAATTGTGCCAAATGATAAATTTTAGTTTATTTATTAATGCCACAAATTTACATATCTTGGCAGATAGAGATGAGAATAATGAAAAGCTTGTCAACATTTGATGTGTTTGTTATTCTTACCTTCTGATTAACTGGGCTGAAGGGGATGAATGAAGGAAAGAGGGGAAAGCCCTATGCCTACTCTGATGCACTGATGCTACTGGCCGTAAAGGAGTGGACCTCGGGCAGACCGAGGGCTAAGATGCTGAGGGGGAGCCAGGACAGTATGGGGAAGGGGCTGAAGGTTCCGCTTGGAGTATGACAAGGATAATCCTGTTGACATGGCAATTGGCTCATCAAGATATTCAACAGGGGTGAATTGATCAGGCAGAAGTGGGCCGCGAGGATGGGATGGGTAAAGCTGCACATTTCATGCGAATCACCTCATAACCAGCGTGGAGGTAACAGATGAGCGCTGATGGGAAGGAGTTCAGCAAGCTTGGTGCAATGGGCAAAGGTGTTCAGTGATTAGCCTATGATTTCAGTGATAACTTCAACTCAGTGCAGGCCATGGGCGCAGAGCCTGTAATAAAGCCCAAGATCAACTCCACTGGAAAATCGAAGGGCTCGTACGTCAGGTCAAAGGTAGTTAGGGAGTTCCTCAATGATCCAACTGCATGGAAAAATAAGCATAGATACGGACAGAGGTGGAAGCGGTGTTCTCTTCGTTAAAGAGAATGCTAGGAGAGTACGTATCATCAGTGCTTGATGCAGGAATATTCAATGAAATAATGACCATTTTTACATATAATGTTGTGGAGGCGCATCGCTGTGGCACAAGGCTCGGGTAAGCTGAGCGAAGGGACACTTGCCTTAATTATAGTTCTTCGCTTAACCTTTTGGATAAATAATCTCTGACCAATGCTTTGCATAATTCATATTTCTGTCGTTGAACAGCTTTGACGCAATGCCCTTTGTTTTAGATATAGCCTTGTCATTCAGTTTCCCTTTTGACGTCCTTCCACCCGAACTCTATAGGCTGCAGGTCTTAGAGGGAGGGACACACATAATATCTAGCTCCATAACCTCTGACGAGCTCTGCTGAATGAATCCTTGCATTGTAAAGCACGATGATTAGCGGCCTGCTATCACCAGCAGCTCCTATTCCCTTATTATGAGGAACGATGCCATATCTGCAGCCCTTGAACGATCAGATACTACGTCTTTGTTGTTCAAGGCCATGAACCAGAAAATGGTCCTTGACCTCCTGCTGCCCTCGCCTTCACTGTACAACAGGCGTATTTATGACTCCTGCAGGGGTCAGAGTGTAGAGAGTTCTCATCTAGGAAGCCTATCATGGGCTCAACGCTGTATTCCTGTCTGACCTTCGAGAGCGCGCCGTCGAACTTTTTTTTAAAAATTCCTTCCTCGGGCCTCTTGCTGTATGGCTTGCCGTATCGAACATGCTTCTTCTTTCTCAGGATCTTCCAAACGGTCGTACGCACAATGGACACCTCTCGACTCCTTTACATATCCATCCCTGATATCCATCCCCCTGTTCTATATCTTACTGCCCCACTTATCCGCAGGGAGCTTGGGCCCTCCTGTGAAATTTGGTTTGAGGCCATCGTATCCACCCTTTTCCAAGCGCAAATTCTCGATTGTGCTTCTAGCCCTCCTGATGATGCCGGCAACGGCTTCGATATTCTTTCTTTCGTAGAGGATCGCATGAAGCCTCTCCTTCAGCCTTGCATCCCTCTCCATTTTGTACATCTGTTCAAGTTCTTCACTTGCCAGATGTCTGACAAGTTTCCTTGGCATGCAATTACATATTCGGGCACAGTTCATAACCATATAAATCAAAAATAACTGTTTAATTAATTAAGCTGAACTTTTAATTTATGCAACAAAGGGGTTTCAAGAGATTTATACTTACAAGTTACTTTTAGCATTTACATGTAAAATTATCTCTTTTAATTTTCATGTAACTTACAATAAAATGGAATGATTCCAATATATAATCTATTAAATGATAATTATTTCAAAAAAATAGAGAATGGATTAATCTGATTCCCCTAATGCCCTTATATTTGGTGTATTAGTTGAAGTGACACCGATTCCTTTACTATTTTTGTGTGAACTTATTGCTTGGGCCACAAGGGCGTTGCCTTTAGCTATTGCGGCGTCAAATGTCTTTTGTCTAATGAAAATAAGGTATGCTGCTATAAACATGACCATGAATAAAACCATGCTAGTTATTGCCCCCGTGAAACCTATGGCAGTAGCTATGGCCACAATAATCAATGAATTGAATGCCCCCATTATATTTAGCACTCCATTATAGACACCATAAACCGTTGCACTAGTCTGTGCTGGCGAAATAGTGAACGCGTTAACTGCCCATGAACCCACTGTTATATTCATGACTCCTGCCCCCGCAGCTAACAGCAATACGGTAGCCACAATGTTATGTGCTATGCCTGTATAATAGGATGCCGCTACAAATATAATCATCAATGTCATTGGAACGAGTGAGCCTAATCTCCTGCCCATTACAGTACCCAATCTTCTTGAAAGTCCATCATTAACAGGACCTGATAGGAGATAACCTAGCAACAGAGCACCATCAACTGCACCAACGTAAAGCCCTGTCTTTGTAATTGAGTGAAGGAATGAACCGTAAAAATATGGTGGAATCCAATATAATACAGTAAATAATATGTATCCAAATGAAATAAATATCAACAATTCGCCTATCCCTGCGCTTGTAGTAAATATAAGTTTAAGAGCAATCATCCATGTTTCTTTTGTAGACAATTTTTCTTCAGTCTTTACCTCCTTTCCGCGTGAGTTTTCTATATTTTCTAATTCGCTCTTTGATACGCCTGGATGTTGTTGTGGTGTGTCCCTGACATAAAAATACCAGACAGCAGCAAACACCAACCCAACTACTCCCCAGAATATAAATGTTAGCTGCCAGCCCCAGTAAACTATTTGATAAGCGCCTATGATCGCAGCTATTATAGGGCCCATTGCCTGCCCTGATCCAGCAAGAGTATACATAGTCGATTCTTGCTTTGCATTTGACCAGGTTTTTGCAGATTTTGCATTCAAGGGCCAAACAGGGCCTTCACCGCTACCCATAATTATCCTGACTATGGCCATTGAAATGAACCCAAAAGTTGCTGCAGTGGCTGCGGTAAAAGCTGACCATATAGCGAAAAAGGTGCCCATGGATTTTCTAATGCCAAGCCTATCACTAATCCATCCTCCTGGAAAGTTAAAGATAGCATAAGCCATTGACCACAGGAAGAGAATCAATCCTATCTTGGATAGAGCTGAAACTGGTAGCGATCCTACCCCTGAATACCATCCAAAAGCCTTAGCCCACGCTGGCTCAGACATTACCCATATTTCCCTGTCAATATAGTTTATAGTTATAGCAATGAACATCAGTGATGTGATTATCCATCCGACATGTGAACTAAATTTTGATTTGCCATTTAGTCCCATTATATATTATATCAACTTACTTATATATAAAAGCTTTGATAGCTTTTTGCTTTGTTGCATATATCAAAAAATAATTAATTTGTTAATAGTTTCAAATTTTAATTAAAAAGATTATTTATTTTAAATCAGTAATCTGCTCTGTTGAACAAATATCCCTGAGAGTGCTTATCATTCTCAGATCTCTTCTAGGATTTCTGATCAGTTCATCGCTTTCACCAACTGCTTTGCCCTCTGGTTCATGTAGTATGCCCAGAACCTCTGGTATCCCTCTGTTTCCAGTCCTGTGGTACATCGGCTTACGCAATTCTCCCCAAACTTCACAGCGGAGAATATTCCTTCCGTGCCTGGCCACCTCATTCCATATTGCTCCTGATCCGCCCATTCACTTTGATAGTCCCTTATTGCCTGTCTTCGATCCCCTGCACTGGATGCATTCTTCCTGACCTTTATGACCGGCCTGACTCTAGCTTGTAGCCCAACTTGACACTTATGTCAACTATTTCTGTCATCACCTGATTTATAGTGTTTGTCATCAAGTGTTGTCATGCCCATGGATATGTCCTGGCACGACTATAACGAAGCATTGATGGAAAGGGGAAGCATGATCCTGGACTCCTGGAGGGAGGAGTTACGAGAGATGAACGGCAGCAACAAGGTAGGTTCGTGTGCCCGGATTCGTACATCGAATTCCTGTCGTACCTAAAGGTTGGCCTTGACATCTACAGGGGATTATCAGGTCGCTCTTCAAATACCTTAAACCTATGCAGGAAATACGCTTCATTCATATAATTATGCTGCCAATGGTGAAGAAGTTGATAATGGCTACAAATGAAGAAGAGTGACCAAAAACAATTGTTGACTTGGCATATCCACAACAGAGCAGATGTGGAAGAAGTTAAGCTGCACATAATGGCAGGATGATCGGGTTCAGGATCACCTCTGAAAGGGCCGGTACACCAAGTTCTTGCCCCTGGTAAAGGAGCAGTAAGGAAGAAATGGAACATAGGTCTACAACTTAAAGAGAAACTTCTGGATTCACTGGGAACCTGCCTGAGGGAGAACGCCAACACAGCACTATGCCAGAAAGCGCGATGTACTTAACGGGTTATGGCGTGAGGGATGAAAAGAGGGCCAAGGAGTACGGTGGCTAGTGGAAATATTCTTCTATGCACTCAAAAGGTTACAACGTAAAGTTCTAGACAATTTCAGAAAAATGAGCTATTGCTGTACAGCAGGTCCATATAAAATGGGCAGAAGGGATCCATCCTATAGGCAGAGCTGCATTAACATCAGTTGAGCTACAAGCTACCTAAAATGCATAAATATAAAAACAAAAACGATGAATTCATATTAATCTCCACAAACCAGTAGTGTTAAGGATAAAATACAGGTTCAAAAACTTGTTGAAGCGTTAAATATAATCTTGAGCATCTAGGTTATGATTTCCGTTAACCATATCAACCTTTAGAAGTTATCCGATGCTTCTTGGGTGTAACCCTGTATCCCATCTGCAAATGCCCTCGGTCTGCCCGAGGTCCACTCCTTTACGGCCAGTAGCATCAGTGCATCAGAGTAGGCATAGGGCTTTCCCCTCTTTCCTTCATTCATCCCCTTCAGCCCAGTTAATCAGAAGGTAAGAATAACAAACACATCAAATGTTGACAAGCTTTTCATTATTCTCATCTCTATCTGCCAAGATATGTAAATTTGTGGCATTAAAATATCGAATAAATTTGATCGTCTGGTACAATTAATGCAACAAAGTAGATAACTATGAAATGTACTCTGTGTATCTGCATTTGCCACATGTCAGCCTGTTCTTGTGTTGTGCTAGAAAAGTGCCATTTCCACATTTGGGGCAAGGCTTTCTTAATCTCTTGACCACACTACCTTCGACGTTGTACAGCTTATATATCTGAACCGCCTTGCCTCTCATTTATGTTCAACCTTCTTTTCACTTTTCCTTTTCCTTTTCTCTTCCTGTATTTTCTTTCTTTCTTCCTTAGGGAGCAATCTCATCAGTTGGTATTTCTTGATTTGCTGCCTGGAAACTGAAATGTCGTCATAAGCATAAAACAACCCATGTATATCTGTTGACCCAAATTTACCCTCTAGTTTTATTGGGAAAATTCTGTCGACTGGTTTGCCAAGTTCCTTTGATACCTGCTCTACAGCCTGTTTTCTGTTGAGCTTGCCATTCATATTGTTAAATAAATATTCAATTTCTATGCGTTTCATAAGAGGATTATAGAGTTGCTGCATACAAACTGCTATCATTAAGCTCATTTTTAAGCTTAGCTACCGCTTTTCATCGATATTTAAAAATTTCTGCAACACATCCCTATAATAAGTAAGAATATCTGCCCTCGTAATAAGCAGAAATGGGAGGGAATATTTCTGGGCAACCGCCTCCCGGAACACGCTGATATCTTCTCCATAACCCTCAAAAAAAAGGTCATAGAATTTGATTGCCATGCCTTTTTTTGCTAAAAATGAAAGTGAATAATAAAGGAATTCTGCTACATCCCATCCTTTGTCCTGCACCGATGCGTTAAATTTGCTCTGTTCAAGGTCTATCAAATATATATCATTTTTATTGACCAAGAAATTCTCTGGCTTTGAATCGCCTAGCACTGCCCCCTTGTCGTGCAACCGCCGCAGAAGTTTCCCCGTTCGAGTTATTATTTCACCGTGTGACCCTGACTTGAAAAATACCTTTATCCAATGTAAAACCGTTTCACCCTCGATATATTCCTTTATTACTGCAGGCCTTTTAATTGAGATGGCTTCTATTCTTGGGATATTAAATCCAATCCGCTCAAGCTCTACAGTTCCACGATATTCATTATACATCCTCTGGATGGGCGAAATATCGAACAGCTTTATTGGTCGCCCAATCATGCCCAAAAAGTACCACTTCAGGTGCTTGGATCCTGTAAACCTTTTTATGATGTATTTTTTACCGTTTACAATTCCCACTTTTAATCCCTGAGTCTGCTTGAATCCGCCTATTTTAGAACCAAAGAACTCTCGCTCAGGTGAGCTGCTATAAAGCATATATACCCCATCAATTATAAGCATTATTTCAGGCTTCTTCAGGTAAATGTTAACTGCCTTAATCGTTCTTCTCCTCTTAAATTTTGACAGCGCTTCTGACACTACAACATCAGGCCCAACCTTACCACTTATACCATGAAATATGTATTGTTTGACAGCCCTTTCAAAAAGTTCAAAATCATCCCTAAATGGTGGGGCGTTTATTTTTGACCCTTCCTTTATTCTGACGGCATCACCATTTAACTCAAGGAAATCAATCCTAGAAGCGGCCTGCCTGAAACCTGGAATTGACATTGAGAGATTTTTGTCAACCCTTTCTTCGGAATATGTCATAGTATAGCTATAAAGGGCAGGCGGGTAAATTTTGTACCTCTTTTTAAGTCTTGAAAACAGGAAGTACTGCAAAGGGATGTTAATATGATAGGAAAAGTATCCATAATGAGAAAAAAGCTCCGCGGATTCTTCCCTGATCACCCTTTCCTTGTATCTTACCTCCAGATCTTTTACAATACTTTCTCCATAAATCGAAATAAATGGGTTAAGTAGCCTTCCTACTACAAATTCGCCCATTGATGCTTGTTTCGCATCCTTTAACGCCTCATTTGTATCGACAAGAAGAACTGAGTACTTAGCAGCATGACCTTTCTGGTATATGTACTTTAGCTTGCCATTAAGGCCATTGACCAGAGCAAGCACATCATAATCACTATCCTGTTTTGCATAACCGGCTACCTGACTCCCATAGAGCGCAACGGCTTTTGGGGTCATGCTTTTAAGTATGTTGTTTATATCGCTGTGAACATCTTCTATTTCCATTTTAACAGGCGCCTGACACTTTCCTCAGGAATATAACTCATGATGGCAACCATTGGCAACTTCACCTGATTTTCTGAAGGCGACATGACTACTGTGGGGAGACCAGCGTTTATCCATTTAGTAATAGATTTTTTATTAAGCGCATCATCGTTCAGCCCATCCTTAAATTTTTCATCAAGCACCCTTATCAAGTATTTACTTTTTGAATAAACTGAATTTGCTGTGTAGAGTTCGCCTTCATCAATGCCCAGAGCTTCAATTACCTGGTCAGTAGTGCTAGCACTGCTAATGCTCCTTTCCTTCAAAAGCGCAAGAAAATTAAGGTAATGAAGAAATTCATGAGCTACAGCTGAAGCAATTGTATCCCTTGAACCAAACGCTACAAGGGGGGCCGTTAACTCAACTGTAAGCAGGAGGTTTGTGCCATCGCTCAACGGCATAAATCTGGAATAAATTATAGCTTCAGAATACAGATTTCCACCCTTTATTACAACAGCATATGGGGATACAAACCATATTGGGTATCTGGCTCCAGACGATTTTTCAACCTTATGAATTGCTTCTGTAACCTTTAATGTTCCAACCTCGACCTTTTTTTCGTATTCGTGTGTGATCTTTCCATCATTAACTGCTTTCCTTATCAGTTCCATTGGGTCCATTATGCAACTCTATATACACAACGCCCTTATAACCACATCTTTTACAATAAAAGTACTGTGGTGTAGTTGCCGCCCCAAGTGAAGCAATTGGCTTTAGCTCAGCACCACACACAGGACATAACCGTTTTTTAATTTCCAGTGGTGATTTCCAACTGAGCCTCATTCTACAACTACATTCTCCTGCTTGAACCCCAAGTCTATGAGATTTTGTACAACCTTATCTCTGTGATCACCCTGCAGGATCACACTATCTCCCTTAGCAGCGCCGCCACAGGCCAGCTTTCTCTTCAGGTTTTTCGCAACGTCAACTATATTTATTCCCTGTGTATCATTGAACTGTACAATGGTTGTTGGCTTGTTATACTTTCTCTTTTCAAACTTAACTAAGATCTTAACAGTTTCTTTATTTATTTCTTCGGGTATCAGTTCATTTGTATACGCAAATGGTTCGAAATCATCCATTTTCCTCAAATACACATATAAATTCTCATATATAAGCTTATATATTCATTTTCACACCTCACCCAAGTTTTTATATTTAACTGAGCAGGAAGTCCCCCTTGCCAAGTCAACGGGACTTCCCGCTCGCTGAGTTAAAACCGTTTGATAATCAAATGTGCAACAAAGCACTAAAATTTGCTCTGTTGAACAAATATCCCTGAGAGTGCTTATCATTCTCAGATCTCTTCTAGGATTTCTGATCAGTTCATCGCTTTCACCAACTGCTTTGCCCTCTGGTTCATGTAGTATGCCCAGAACCTCTGGTATCCCTCTGCTTCCAGTCCTGTGGTACATCGGCTTACGCAATTCTCCCCAAACTTCACAGCGGAGAATATTCCTTCCGTGCCTG
>JARVJW010000086.1 GCA_029775955.1 Nitrososphaeria archaeon
ATATGTGGTCTTTCAATTGACATGGATTTGAATACGGCTATAAACATCCTAAAATTGGGTGTAATTAAAGTAGAAACGCCCGAATTCACACATGTGGAAAGCTATGGTGAACTCAAAAGGAGGTCTACGAGTTGCCACTTTATGAAACAGGAAATGGTGAGAGGATGTCAGAAGTGTTATAGCCATTGAACTTGTGATGTAGATAAATTGCAAAACATTTATGAGAAAAAGAACATCATAATTTGCACATGAAAATTTATGTTTGATAAGCTATAAGAAAGTGAAAAATAGGTGGCCTCAAATACATTACAAGTGCATAAAAGTTGTTTATGAAGTAGGATAATATGCTTTAGCGTGGAGAGGGTGTCAGATGATGCAGGAGCGTGATCAAAGGTAGCTAAGAATATAATTACGCTGCCCCAATTCTACCCATGATTATTGAGGCGACAGAAAAAAGGAAATTGCCTAGGAAATTTGAGTTTCCGTGGGGAAAGGGGTTAGAAACAGCCACGATGACCTTTATGAGTAGCTATAATATATATAAAGATAAAAGAAATACTGAAGGCGATAAAGCCATAAGCCATCCATGGAAATCCAGGGGAATAAGAGCGATGAGGCTCAGGAACTGAGTATAGATTCCATACATATCCATACTTAATTCAGAACCCAAAATGGCCCACTACATTAACCATACATTATGGTGCATTCATGATATTTATTACTATCTTTGCACATTCCGTATGCAATTTTTTGGCTATTACCATAATTTTTCCAACATGCAGCTCATTGTATGTTATCCGTGATTGTAGTGTCTCCGGACTCAATTATGTATCTAGCAACGTCCCCTACCCACGACCCAGTTCCTTTGTCTTTTAAGATGTCATAAAGATATTCTTCAAAACTTACATTAAAAGCGCTTTTCCAAACATTATAGTTTTCTTTAAGGCTTTTTGCTGCAGCGGCATGCTTGAAACAGAGTTTATTGCCGTTTGCATAAAATCCACAAACTATGCAGTTCATTTCTCTTTACCCGGGCAAGCTGGATTTGGACAGAACACCCATCTGCCTCTGCGCATGAGCGGCCAGCCACAAGATTTACACTTGGTCTTGGTTGTGGTTATTAGCCCTCTTGACGGCATGGGAGCAGAGGCACCACATTTATCACATCTTAAAAATCTTTTGCCCCTGGCAGACCGATGAAATACTAGATTCCCAACACCACAAACTGGACACTTGCCAAAATTGGCTATTTTCTCTCCACTTAGGTACAATTTAAAATATTCAGAAAGTTCTTCGCTTTCCCTGTGTTTCCCAATTTCTTCAAACAACAAATTGATTGATTGTAAACTTATGCTTTCAGAGTTCATAGAACCCTCCTCTATTTTTTCTAAACTGATTTCGAGGTTGCGGGTCATGTCCACAGTAATTATTGGAGAATTTATAAAAAACCTGGTTACGCCGTAACCCAGGTTTGTAAGTTGCATCCTCTGACCGTCTACATAATTCCTTTTATAGAGCGTTCTTATTATTTCCCCCCTAGTTGCCTTTGTACCAATATCATTTTTTTCCATCCATTCAAGCAATGTAGATGGGTTATATCTGGGTGGGGGCTTAGTAAACTTGCTTGCCACATATACTTTATTTATTAATGCTTTATCCCCTTCCTTGGAATCGGGCAGTTTTACTTCGTTCAATTCCCTGAAATAATAGGTGCTGACCCAACCTAGTGATATAACCTCCAGGCCTTCTGCAGTAAAGCTGACTCCTTCTACATCGGCAATAATCAATTTTTTCCTAACAGTAGCGTTGTCCATGAAGCACGATATAAATCGCCTTGCCACAAGGTCGTAGACACTTTTTTCATCTTGAGTTACGACCTTCCCCTCACCTGTGGGATATATTGCTGGATGAGCGGAGTCAGTTGACTTGCCTTCAACAGGAATGCTCCTTTTTGCTATGCCTGCCTCCTGGTAGTTTGCTGCAAGCTTGCCCAAAATTTTCTTATAATTTATGCTTGCTGGTAATTTTTGAGATGAGGTCCTGGGATATGATATTGCAGCTTTTAGGTAAAGGCTTTCCAGAATAGAAAGCGTTTTCCATGGATTCATTTTAAGTATTCTGTACGCTTCTTTTTGAATATCAGCTAGATTAAAAGGGGGTGGTGGTGGAATCCTTTCAATATAATCTTTTACCAACCTAACCAAACCACTTTTTCCCTCTAATTTTTTTATATACAGAGAATCATTTTGAGAATATAACGTGGGACCGGTCATATTTATTTTTTCACCATTGATATCCACTTGCGCTGAAATCTGCCAATACGGTCTAGGAACAAACGTGTTTATGTCAAACTCCCTTTTGTAAAGCTCAAACAACGTTGGACCCTGAACCCTGCCCATGCTTAGGTTTGCATACCTTATGTGCCTTACTTCATCACTTACCAGCCTTGAAAGATTTATGCCCCAGAGATAGTCTATGTAATGCCTTGTCCTTCCGGCTTCTGCCATACTCCATTTTTCCCTTTTAATTAGAGATTCAAAGCTGGAGCGCAGGTCTAGGGCTGTTAAGGTTGAAAATTTTGCCCTATAAATTTTTTTATCAATCCCGCCACAATATTTAGCGATGTTATAGCCAATGGTTTCACCTTCTATATCATAATCACAAGCAATAATAACCTGTTCCGCATCTTTTAACAGGCGCTTTGCCAGTTCCGCTATAGCCCCAGTATCTGAAAATTTTTTATTTATGCTGCTCAATGTTTCCCATTCGAGGTCAGTTACCGGATAAATGCGCCTGTTTTTTACATCACTGTTTAAACCAAAAATATGCCCCCTTGCTGGTATAATTGTTGCATACTTCCCATTAAACTTTATCTGGTAAATCTTAATCCCATTTACATTAAATGCTTTATAATCACCGTCTAATGCCATCGCTATTCTCTCTGCGGCATCCTTCTTTTCAGCTATAATTACTATAGGAGTGGGCCGGGCCGGATTTGAACCGGCGACCCCCGCCATGTCAAGGCGATGTGCTGACCAAGCTACACCACCGGCCCTCTGGAACTTACTTCTTTGCACCAAGTTCCCTATTCTTTAATCTAAGGGCGTGACTACCACATTTTCTGCACTTTACTGCATCAATAGGGTTCTTAGCTCCGCACTTCATGCATATTTTGAACATTAACCGCCTTTTAACAGCTATCTGACGTTTAACAGGGTCTGCTATTGGCATATTTACGCTAGCCTGTACCTCATTTATAAACTTTACAAAGAATTATTAACGGCTGGCCAAAATTTGTCATTAACACAAGCTTCCGTCTCAGCAAGGCTTCAAATATGAGGCTTGGAGAGAATTAGGACATCGATAATGCTCATCGATACTTACTACGAAATGTTACAATAATTTGAGCTGCTTGCAGAAAAGCAGGACTCATAATCGGGGACCTCAATGTAATAGCAAAGTAGCAAATAATGGAGAAAGGGGAACCTGAAACCTCTAAATTCTGGGCTTGATTACAAGAAGGATTTACGAATTGGGAGAAGAATGGCTGCATAAGATAAATACCTAGAAGACGTGCTGTGCGGAAAGCACAACTGTAGATTGATAGTTTGTAAGCAGGTCAATGCCAAGCTGTCAACATAATTAAAGTCGTTAATAGGCTTCTCTCAGACCTATGTTGGTAGCTGTATTGGCAGACCCTGGTGGAACTACAATGTCAGCAAGGATCTCTAGCTGGGAGAGTGTCAATTTATAATACTTTTATATCTGTATTAGATTGAATTTGCATGCTGTATTTAGTGTTTACTACCGGCGCGTGTAATCTTAATTGTGGCTACTGTGGCGGGTCATTTGAAAGGAATGTTGTGCCCTGGAAAATTAAATACGATCTAAATAAGTTAAAAGCAATTATTGAGAGTGATAATGAAGCTACAGTCATTTTCTACGGTGGTGAACCTCTTATAAATTATAGATACATAATGGAGGTAATGGATTCAGTGAGGGCGGAAAGGTGGGGGATTCAAACAAACGGGATGCTTATGCACAATATTCCTGAAAAATACTGGAAAATGATGGATGTTATTTTACTTTCAATTGATGGCAGGAAGCAAGTTACTGATAAAGCCAGGGGCTTGGGAGTATATGATATGGTTTTAAAAACATTATATAACCTTAAAAAAATGGGGTCAAAGAAGATAATCGCAAGGATGGTAGCCACAGAAGACACTGATATTTATATCGATGCTATGCACCTGCTAAATCTAGGGTTTGACCTTGTGCACTGGCAGCTTAATGTAATCTGGAGCAAGCGCTGGAACTTTATGAAATGGGCCAATGAATCTTACAAGCCAGGAATATCCAAGCTCGTTAATAAATTTCTGATAGAAAGCAAAAAAGGGAAGGCCATAGGTCTAGTGCCAATATTGGGAGTTCTAACTGCTTATCTATATAAACCGTTCGAGGGAGTTCCGTGTGGTGCAGGATATAATGCTGTTGCAATATCCACAGATGGAAGAATACTGTCATGCCCAATTGCGGTATATGAAAAATGGGCAAACATTGGTCACATTAAAGGTGGGTTCAAAACAACTGGCTCTACCATTTCATCTATGTGTGTGGACTGTGATGTTTTACCATACTGTGGGGGAAGGTGTCTTTACTCCATTAATGAAGGTTTAGGTTACTGGGGAAGACAGGGAATGCAGGAAGTTGACGAAGTAACTAAATTTACTGTTAGTGAGATAATAAAAATTGGTCCAGCAATAAGGGAATTACTTAATTCTGGTATAATAAAAAGGGAGGATATATTTTATGACCCTGTGCTTGATTCTACCGAAGTTATACCTTAAATGGTGACTGGGCATGCCAAATAACTGGTAACTGCCTGTTTACTAATTTTGATATACTCTTCCACCTGGAATGTTAGGAGGTCCTGCTTTTGCATTTTTTCATTTTCATCTGGGTCAAGCGGTTTTCCAGGAGCCAATCACTAAACTTTTACGCATTTCAAACAAGTGAACTACCCTGCCCTTGCGGACGGGGCCACGCCCGCTTGTTTGGAGCTTCAACGGCAATGCTTGCTTTCACATGCACTTTATGTATTCGAGCATGCTAGAGGCATAATCCTCTGCTCGCTTTCATCCAAGTCAAGGGGACTTCCCGCTCGCTGAGTTAAATTAGCACTTAATATGGACCATTTTCCCCTGCACAGTGGACTGTCCCTCTATACCTTCTAATAAAAGATGGGCACTGATAGCACACGATAAAAGGCACCTGCCCTTTTATAACTGGACAATCAACATACTCCTTTTTCATAGATGATAACAGTTTTCCGCTCAACCCCTTTAAGCTATCAATTTTTTCCTTGGGAATCTTCAGCGCCTTCTGAGCCTTTTTTATTTCGACATCATACTTTTTATCCATGATGTCAAATCCCCCTTTAAAGCGCCTTAAAACTTTCGCTCCACTTAATATATGTCTTCAATAATTCGGGGCTAACGCTTGGCCTTCTCTGCTTTATAACGTTTTTGAAATCTTCAAGGGTTATTTGCCTGGGCTTTGAACCCAAATTTAATGCATCTCCAGAATCAAATAGTTCTCTAACTACATTTAGTTGCACAGATTGCGCTATGTCCTTTATGTCGCTTCCCGTGTACCCTTCGGTTAATTTGGCAAGTGCCTCAAGTTTGACACTTGAATCAAGCATTAAAGGTTGTGTATATAACTCAAACATGTTTTTCCTCGCTATCTCATTTGGCAAATTTACAAATATCCTCTTCTCGAACCTCCTTAAAAAGGCAGGGTCCAGTGACCAAGGTTTATTTGTGGCTGCTAAAATATATATTGGAATCTTTTTCCCCTTTTCCGTGATGCCATCAGTCTCCTTTAAAAACTGATTTCTGACCCTTATTTCCCCGCCCACTTCCTGTGACCTTGTACCGAACAGTGAATCAACTTCATCTATAAATATTATTACAGCCTTATTTTCCTGCTGGGCTATTTCACGCGCCTGTTGAAATAGCTTCATAACGTTTTTTTCCGCTTCTCCCAACCATTTACTCATAATGCTTGCGGCATCAACTGATAAAAATATTGCATCAATTTCAGCAGCTGTCGCTGCTGCCAGCATGGTCTTTCCACACCCCGGTGGCCCAAACAGTAAAATTCCACGTGGCCATCCAAGAGGAAAGAGGTCTGGCCTCTTATTCGGAAATATTATAACTTCTTCAAGGGCTCTTTTAGCTTCACCTAACCCGATTATCTGGTCAAATTTGACATCTGGTTTTTCCTTTAATACCAAGTCATCGAAATTTGCCCTCAGTGTTTCCACCCTCCCTTCACCGTCCTTGGGCTCTACGCCCACCTCCTCTCCTATTCCTCTTGCTCTTTGTATGGCCTTTATTCTTTCTCTATATGCAATTGCGCGTTGTGTATAAATCTGGTTTAACTTGTAATCCGGATAGAGGTTTATCAATTTCATTAACGTTTCTATGGACTTCTGGTACATCATTATCGCCTGCGGATAACTTCCCTGACTGTCCAGCCTTATTGCTTCATTTGCATATTTTATTGCTATGGATTCCAGTTCTCCTGCAGCCTGGTAACCCATAATTAAGCGACCTCTTCAACCAGCCGGCCGTCTTTAGCTGCTTGTAAAATTATTTCCCTTATTTCAGCATCTGCATCCGTTTCTCCCAGCGTGAAATCTATGGCACTATTAAGCACGTTTTCTGCATCTTCATCTAGCATTGGAATAGATATTCCGGCCGAGGGCACAGATACGGTGCCCATTTCCTGCATTGCTTCATCTAACTGGCTTATCAGTAGGCTATACGCGTCAGAAATTCCCATCAAATATGGCTTTAGTTTATTCAATGATGCTGAAGACGCCTGCAATGCCATTATTAACGATTTAAACTCTATCAAGCTCTCCAACCTTAGGGAAAGCTTCAATAAAAGCAAATCGATCCGGCCTACAAGGAGCGAAACCTGTCTTAGCACAACATATTCATTTGCAAGGATCTTGGCTTCATCTTTACTGGGATTAATTGTTGATAGTTTTCCCTCCATTATTTGCATTTTGGATTTTATCCTGAGGTCCAAGTTTGCCAAGTTATAGCGGTATAAGGTAAGTTCCCTAAGGGCTTTCTTAAGCTCATTGCCACTCTTTTTCCTAAACGGGTTAAAAATAAATTTCAATTATGTATGCCTCTTTATATTCGACCAATTTATTAATCAAAGTCAAAAAAAATTAACAAAAAGAAAAAATTATATTAGTGCGCTCCTAGATTTGATGTTTTTCCCCTTCTGAAATTCCTAACGTCCCAATATCTGGAAGCTTTTCCTTCATTCTGGCTTCTGCCAAAGTGCTTGCTTCTGCCAATATTTTTTCTGCATCTTCATTAGCACTTTCAAAGTTAAGTGTTGTTCCACTCATCTGTCCTGCATCTACCAGTATGCTGCTGAGCATTGAAGATATTTCTGATATTTCACCTTCTGCAGCTGGCATTATCTGTGTTAATCCTGCTCTTACGCTCCTTATAACTGACATGGCTGGTGCCAGTGTCACAACAACATCTCCCAAGTCAGTTACCGTGGAAAGTCTCGTAACTATTTGTTCAAGTGCAAGCCTTGCTTGGCTTATCATTTTATACATTTTCCTTATTTCTGCCAGTTCATTAGCATATACTGTTGCATGGTCTGTATCATGCTTCTGAAGGTAATTTACAATTTTTGAAAAGGTTGCGTTATCCTTCTCCTTTAGCTTGTTTGCTGTATTATCAAGCTTAGTTATCTGCATCTGCAGTTGCCTCGTTGCTTGCTCTATTCTTGGCTTCAGTGGCCCTTCTGGCCTTACAGCTCCCTTAAGTCTTGTTCCTACACTCTCCCCCTCTGGGGAACTCCACCTTTTAGCAAAATCGCTCATTGCAACCATACTATCTTGGGTTTTAATTTTACCATTTTGTAACTAGGTTAATATGTAACCGCAGTAACACTATATGCAGGTGACATATTTTTGAGATAAAGGTCAAAAATAGTTGTCATATTGAATTATAGCATTATGCTATGATATATTTTATATGTCAGAATTAATCAAGATGATTGGAAAGCTTAAGGACCTTGGCCTTACAGAATACGAGGCCCGGGTTTACCTTACACTTATAACTAAGGGTTCGCTGCAAGGCGGTGAGCTTGCAATTAATTCTGGGGTACCAAGGACAAAGGTCTATGAATCTGTAAGGGGATTAATCAAAAAGAAGTTAGTTGAGGCTTATGGCAGGCCAAGGAAGTTCTCTGCTGTATCAAGCCCAGAGCCATTTGAAATTATTATAGAACAGGAAGAAAGAAAGTTCAAAGAATTAAAATCATTGATAAGTGAAATAAGGTCCATGAGCCAGAAAACGGGCATTAGTTCAGTAAAGGGATCATTCCAAATTATAAATGGCGGAGGAATAGAAAGCGTGGTTAACGATATGATAAGCAAAACCCGGGATAAAATAACTTTTATAGTCAATTCTAATACCTTTGGGATAATAAAAAAATATGAGAGACAATTGATGTCGATGAGGCTTTCTGAAGTGAAGGTTAATGCTATTGTTTCCCCAAAGGACAGTGAATTGGTAAACGATGCGTCAACTTCTCTTTTACCCGTGCTTGTTGGTAATACCATCGATGGCCGCAGCGCAATCGTTAGTGATGACAGATATATGCTCCTTATAAACGAAGACAGCGGAACTGGAGTGCTAATAATGCTGCCCCAGCTTATAGGTTTAATTGACAAGTATGTTGTTGACCCCCTGATTTTAAGTTCGATTGATATAAAAAGTTACATAAAACTGATAAACACTGGGTCTGCAGAGGAATTTTTCAATTTAAAAAATGACAAAAGTATTTTTGAAATTCTTTCACAAGCTGCATTTGAGAGTTTACCTGAAGAAGTGCTATGGCAAATTGGAGATAAAATGGTTGATATTTTTAAAACAAAAGTTCCCGCCCAGTTTGTTACATCTGAATTTAATCTGGCCATACCTATTTTTATCGAGCTGATTTCTTCTGATATAAAGGATGGTACGGTAAAGTATGATGAGCTGACAAAGATAATTAATATCGAATACGCAGGCAAGGACAGTAACCTCCCAGTTTCGCCATGGCTTTTAATGTTAAAAGGGTACCTTAAATCAATCGGGCGTGACCTTCAAATAGTTGGACGCTTTCAAGTTGAAGACAAAACTATAATACAAATCAGATTGCCTTGGGAATTTCAGACAATAACATTATGAATTGCAAACCTTTATCTATTTTATAGCATCTATTGCATAGAGTAACATTAACGCACTGATCCATTTAAGAGCCCCTATTATTCCCTTTATCAGCTGCCTTAATGTAATTTATCAGGGGTTTTATCCTACCTTGGCATAGGTAGGTATGCGTCGGTACTGGTGCAGACTCCCGCTCTTTAGACACACCTGCTAATGGAGAATGTATAATAGGATGGATGTGAAATTATAAATGGTTGGAAGAAATTGGGCTCCGGAGGAAAGGGTACGAATAGTCTATGAATACAAACATATCGCTTGCGGACCTGTGCAGGAAGTACAACCTCAACCCAAACGTGTTCTATCGTTGGAAGGAGGCAAGCTGGCTCTGACGGGTGCTCTGATCCCGCAAAGGAGGCTGAAATAAACAGGTTGAAATCAGCAGATAAGAGATGCAAGAACGGATTTCAAACATAATGCGCGATAGACAAACACTGTAGTTGTTGAGAATTTGAATATCAAAGGAATGGAGAGGAATCACAGACTTGCATAACAGACGAGTTGGTATCAAGGCCTGCTAAAATACAAATTAGCATGGAGAATTGATCGAGATAGGCAGGCTCGATCCGTCATCGAAGAATGCTTTAGATGCGAAAACGTGAAGCTCTCTAAAAGAATATTGTAATATGTGGTCTTTCAATTGACAT
>JARVJW010000134.1 GCA_029775955.1 Nitrososphaeria archaeon
CTGTTTTATCCTTTATTTTATAGGTTATGCCGTATTGCATTAGGGGTATTGAATGCAGCGCCTTCCTGTACCTTATCTTTCCAATTTTCTTTCCCTTTGCTTTCAATATTATAAGGCTTTTGTTGTTGCTCTGCAGCCTTTTTATCAGGTATTGTTTCATCTGTGATGACAATACAATCAGCTCCCTTCCTTCGAATTTATCTCCAACCTTTACCTTTTTGTCTTTATAATCTTTATAAGAAACAGAATTCGATATGCCTTTTGATATTATGTAGTTTGTAAACCACTTCCCTTCAAGAAAGAGCCTTTGAAGTGCGTCGAATCTTTGTTTTGATATTTTGCTTTTATCGAATTTTATTTCATATACTTTTGCAGTCTGACCTTTCCGCTTGTCTCCCTGCCTTTCTCCCGTATCCTGCTGTTCTTTTCCGCACTAACCATATTATTTACCTTGATCTTCAACATACTTTTTTAACACATCAAGTATTACTTGTCCTATTATAGCTGTATGATTATAAATACTTTTGCTCGCTTTCATCCAAGTCAAGGGGACTTCCCGCTCGCTGAGTTAAAGCAAAACCCCCAGATCAAAGTTCATTTTACAGACTTTTCTGGTGCTGTTAATGGCGCACGCAGGCATCTGAGGCTCAGTGTGAAAAATTCCTATCCCAAGCCTCGAATCTATTGCAATGCCCCCTTGATTTACTCCGCCAAGTGCATTCTTAACATATAAAAACGATTTTTTTAGAGCTTCTAGAGCATTGCTTTCCCTCATTATGTTAACTGCCCTAAAAGCTGTTAAAACAGCCAAGTTCTGTTCCCCAATTCCTGTAAGTGCTATTGTTCCCGAGCCATTCATTGCATAAAATCCAGCCCCAGCTACTGCTGCATCTCCTACCCGCCCCGGCAGCTTTCCCCTTATTCCGCCTGTAGATGTTGCTGCAGCAAACCAACCATCGTGAGTTGACGCAACCGCACCAATAGTATCATTGCTATCAAGACATTGAGAAACAAGTGTGCCTGATTTGCCAACTATAAGCACATGTGGTGTATTAAGCATGACATTTAATGCTGCCCGTATGGGGCTCCTGCAGGCAACCGCACCAACTGCGCCAATTTTCATCGTTTTGCCATCCATAACACCTGCATCCATTTCTGCCTGCCCATCCCGGTTTAAAACAGACCCCTTGCCAGCGTTGAACAACCCAGTTTCCTCCATATATGCAAGTGCTTCAACCACCGCGTTAACCGGTTCGCCTGCCCTGACCAAATTGATCCCAATATCAAGTGCTTTATCAAGAGCACTCAATTTGCCAAGGTCTTCCGTTGCCCTGCCTGTCCCCCCCGTGAACAGCAAAAGCCATAATGAAATTACACCAGAAGGTCTGAGGGCCTTATTCGTTTCTGGTTCCACGTATCACGATCTCTTATTGTAACTGTTCCATCTTCAAGTGTCTGACCGTCAACAGTTATTGCCTTCGGGATACCTGCTTCATCTAGCCTTGCATATCTTTTGCCAATATACCCTTTTTCATCAAATATTACAAAATAACCAGACTTTTCAAGCATTGCTTTTATCTCAAAAGCCTTTTCAATCATATCCTTTTTTGAAACTAGAGGGAGCACGGCCACAACTTTTCCAAGAATCACATCGGGTAATGACAGGATGTTCCTGCCATCCTTTTTACCATAAGCGTAATATATTGTAGCGAGCAAAAGTCTGTCAAGACCAAATGAAGGCTCAACAACGTAAGGTACAAATTTCCTAACCTCTTCCTTCTCAACTTCCTCAATAATTTTATATTCGTTAGAGGAAAGTTTGATGCCCGCGCAATATATGCCATCTTCCCTACTCTCAGGGACTGAGGAAATTATTGATTCCCAATCTTTCTTATGAGTGTTTTTTACTTCTTTCTCATTAAGCTTGATGGTTTTTCTAGTGCTTATGGTTTTCTTCTCTATCACAACCAGTTCCTGCCCAGTCTCTTTCGCATGAGATTTAAGGTCATAATCCGTTCTGTACGCAAAGCCTGCAACTTCGGTCCACCCCATTTCGTCAAAAAATACTTCATGGTCAAAGGTCTGGGCAGAGTAGTGAGCCCTTTCACCAACTAGCTTTTCAATGAACCTCTGCTTCGATTCTGGAACTCCTAGTGCCATAACAAATTTAAAAGATTTTTCCAGAAAATAAGCAAGCCATGCGCTCTTTAAAATCCCATTCTTGTATGCCCCATAAGGAGATATAAGTTCCGGTTCTCCTTTTTCCATTACCTTCTCATGAAGCAATGGAAGTTTCATATCTCTGTCAAGCGCAGGTGCCTTTTCGTCTTCAGGGTCCATGAACAGTTCAAGCTCCATCATGTGAAATTCCCTGAGCCTAATCATCGATTGCCTTGGTGATATCTCATTCCTGTATCCCCTGCCTATCTGTGCTATTCCCATTGGCACTTTGCCCCTGTTTATGTCAAGGAGTGTTTTAAATTCGACAAAAATTCCTTGGGCTGTCTCAGGACGTAAATAACCCTTGTTATCAGCATAAGGCCCAATGTTAGTTTCAAACATATTCAGAAATTGCTTAACGGTCCATGTAGTTGCACCGCAGTTGGGGCATTTGACCTTATTTTGATTAAGCAATTCGTTCATTTGATTTATGCTGGTGCTTTCACTTACCTGAATGCCTGAATCACTTAGCAGATGGTCTGCGCGGTACTTGCTGCCGCACTTTGCGCACTCTGCCATTGGGTCCTTAAAATTGTCAACGTGACCTGAAGCCTTAAGCACCCTGGCAGGCATTATATCAGGCGAATCAATCTCAAGAAACCCGTTCGGCCTTACAAAATAGCTTTTCCACAAATCCTCTATATTTTTTAGGACGAGGGATCCCATGGGGCCAATGGTGTAAAACCCGCTTACACCACCATAGATTTCATATGAAGGCCAGAAATAGCCCTTTGATTTTGCAAGGTTAAGAACTTCAGTGAGTTTATCCATGTACCGAAAAAAATTTATCAACTTATTAGCTTTACTGATGGGTGCTTATCCTTGATCCAACCAATGCGGTTCATTACCCTTTCACGTACTTCCTCAACAGTTTCCATTTTTCTGATAATTTTTCCACTTTCAAGCCATTTTTTCATTAATATCTCATAACCAGCCGGTGGTTCCCGCCCTTCAGGCAGAATTATATCAAATCCGCTGTTAAAATTCCTGTAAGCGTCCTTTTTGCCAGAAATGTCACCTCTTTTAGATTTTTTTATCATTTTTCCGTCAATTTCCACTTCCACTACCTTAAGATTGAAATCTACAGGTGAGGCATCAGCCACTGAAGTTCCTATTCCATAGCCGTCAACCACATCATTCATTATAGTTATATCGTTTTCATCAACTCCACCAGATATGATTATCTTGACGTTGCGCCCACCCCTCTGGTCCAGTTCCCATCTTACCTCTTCTGCTATTTTTCTCCAGTCACCTCTCCTGGAACTGGGTGTGTCAAGCCTTACACCTGAAAGCTTTTTCCCGAGAGTTTCAAGCGCCATTATAGATTCTGTCCTTTCATCATAATAGGTGTCAACAAGAGCTATCCTTGGAATTTCCTGATTTATGTGTCTGTCGAATGCAGTCCATGCCTCACGGGGGTCATTATAAAGCAGTATGAAGCTGTGGGGCATTGTTCCAGACCCGCTCTTGCCTAGAAGCCTTGCACCAAGTACATTGCTGAAGCCATCAAATCCTCCAATGTAAGCGCAGTGCTCGATCATGGGCGCCAATGCTGGATGCGCTCTGCGTGTGCCGAAGCTCAGAAGGGTCTTTTCAGCACCAGCTAGAAACCTCATTCTAGCAGCTTTTGTTGTAACCCCACTAAATGAGCAAAGAAAGCCTAGTAAGGCAGTTTCATATCTTGCAAAATCCCTATATTTTCCTTCAATTCTCATCACTGGTTCATATAAAATATCAGCCTTTGATGTAAGAAAAAGCTCACCCTCATTCATTGCCCATACATCGACCGGAAGCCCTTCAAGAAGGTTAAGAGATTCATAAATGCCTGAAACTATTCCCCAGTTATCTGGATATGGTAAGTACCTCGTGTATACCTCCATCGTAACTCTGGGATTTTTCCCTTCACTGTCCAATATTTTTTCAACATTAACAAAATAAAAATCTGTAGTTTGTCCTGACTTAATTTCTTCAACATCAGGCATCAAGAAAACTTTCATAAATTATCTTTTTATAATTTCAATTATAAAGTTAACTATAAATCAGTTATGGTGCTGATTTTGCTGATTATATGGCAGAAAATATTGAAAATGAGTGCTTAAGTTGCGCATAAAATATGGCTAATAACGTGCAATCTTGGACGAATGTTATATTTTCAAGGCGGAAACAAAATAAATTCTTTCATAATCGTTAAATAATTTAATAACACAGTTATATACCATGAAGGTAGTTGCTACGTATGGAAAGGATCATTACCTAAAGCCGCTTGATGAATCTGAAATTATAGGTGTAATAGATAAGGAAAAGGGGAAAATATCTGAAATGGCTAATCCAGGTTACATGATGAGTAAGGAGATGTCAATGCATTACATCCTTGGCCTGGGGGTTGATGCAATAGCTGTGAAGAGTGGGTTCCTGTGTCCAGGGTCATATGCGATGTCATTGGGCAAGCTAAAGTATATAGTTACAGATCAAGAAAATGTGGATTCTTTGCTTTATGAGTTAAATGACAGTCATCCAGTGGACGAACTAAATGAAGAGCTTTACGAGGAATAACTTAACCTGGGAGTGTGCGGCGCAAGTAGGATAAATTTTAGGATACTTAGATTTTATACAAAGTTTCCAATTACAATTGTTTCCTGCATAGCAGATTCAATATCTTCAACATTATAACCCCTAGTCTTAAGCCACACTCTAGCTTGAGGAGATAACTTTACTGAAATGTTGTGACCACCATATCTTCCAAATGCTGTTCCAACAAATTTATAATTTCTCCCGTCAATGATGACCTCACCCTTCAATGTGCCAACGATATCTCCCATGTTGGCGCTTATCACTTTAATCTTGATATCAGGCATCATCTTATCACCATGCTTGAATTAATGTAATTAGATATAAAATAAAACCTATGATCGTGATTATTGCTACAGCTTGCGTTTCCTGCCTCATCGACGGTCAATTCACACTGTTCAAATACGCTACAGTTGTGTGGCATAGTACTGGCTGACCGGGTTAAATGCCATTCAGTTTCACCACGATCGTTGCATACTATTACACCCCATCTGTTAATTTTTACAAGTTCACCCATGCCCACACTTTCAGGCATTTTTGGTTCACCAACACGCCTTAAATCAGCTGAAGTATCACCACAGCTTTTGCACTTCCAGACGTCGACAGTTCCATCAACTTCTCCTTTAATTATTATATTGATTGCACCTTCGTAAGTCATTATATGTTTACATGACATTAAGCATTTAAAAGATGATTGCCTTTTTTACCTTTACCTAACTTTTTTAAGAATAATTTTAAAATGTTTTGCTAATAATAGTGATTGTTGAATTTTTATTATAAAAAAATTGAACAACATTAATATATTATTAGTCATTTATAAAAACTATGTTGGAAATTGGATCTGATGCGCCTGACTTCGAGCTTAAAAATCAGGATTCTGAAAGTGTTAAATTGAGTGAGTTTAAGGGCAAAGTAGTTGTATTATATTTTTACCCTAAGGACAACACTCCAGGCTGCACTACTGAGGCATGCGATTTCAGGGACTCCATGGATAGCCTGAAAAAATATGGCATCGTAGTTCTTGGCGTAAGTTCTGATAGCGTAAATTCACATAAAAAGTTCCACGATCAAAAGAGACTAAACTTCAACATTCTTTCTGATCAAAAAAAGGAGGTTATAAAAATGTATGGGGCCGATGGACCACTTTTCACAAGGAGGATTACTTATATTATAGATAAAAATCAGAAAGTTGCACATTTGTTTGACAAGGTGCACCCGCAAGGACACTCAAGGGAAGTACTGGAAAAGATTAACGAATTGCATTTGCTCTGACATACTCTCCACCCTAAAGGGTTCTAAGGTCTCCACCCTTGAAGTTGCCTCTTTGGGGGTATCAGTGCTCCCATTGCATGCAATTGACTTACCATTAAAGGCGGACGTAATGCTATATTAAATGAAGCGTTTGCATCAGCGTGGTCAACGTGCCCACATTGGCACTTGAAACTCTTTCCTGATCGGTTGCCTATATGTCCATACCTTGAACATTCCTTCAATGTATGATATGGATCAACAACAGGTATTCCGTCTGGCTTCTATCATCTGTTATAGAATGACCAACTAAATACCTGAAATTTCTGCTCGATTTTGCATTTCTTATCCCCTGCAGATATTCAAGCTTAATTCTCATTCTGTTTCGCTTCCTCTGATGCCTTGTGGTTTAAATCCCTTTCAATATTTCTCTCCCTGTTTTTTATTTCCTTGACATTCCTGTATTTGCCTTTCCTCTGAAGCTTTTTTCTTGTATGTATGTGCTCTGCTTCCAAGTTTTAGGACTTGGCTACAACAGCAATATGCCCGGTCGTGTTTCTATCAACCCCTAAATATGAAACTGGCTCAATCATGTTTTCCTCCGGGACAGTTATGAAATATATGCATATTCCTTGTCAACCTGATTTATTTTCAGGAAATCGTTCCTGAAGTGAAAGTAAGTTTTAGGGAAGGTATCACAATCTTCATGACTGAACTTTATTCCCTGAGCCGGAATGGTTCACACTTTGCTTTCCTGTTTCTTGCATATTTCCTCAATATCTGGTTAGATATAATTGACTTCAGTCCAAATTGTTTCACATCCGCTGAAGATGTTGGACGATATAGCATATTCTGCTATCTTCCATGCAAGTTCAATCAAGAAGTTACGGTTATGCTTTGCATGTTAATATCATGCTTTTTTCTGCTACTCAATGTGTTTTTCCACAATTTCAATATAATTGTATATAAATATATTGCATCCACATCACAAGCTCAGTGGCTTAAACATTTTGTAATTACTGTTCATCAATTACATATTTTTTACCTCTCATATATGAAAAAATTGCCCCGATTAAAACAAGAACTACTGCTATGTAAATGGAAAACCTGAGCCCTATAATAAAAGTAGGCCCAAGCACCGATGGAAGGAATGTATGTGAATCAAGTATTGTAATTACTTTTGAGGGAAGGTCTCCTGCTATGCTTGTTGGCAATGCTGAAGCAGGGTTAATACCTAGAAATGCAGCAAAGAGAAGGCCGCTTGGTGGCAAATTGGACAAAAATGTTGCTATCTGGGCTGGTAAGCCATAGCTAACTGCTGTAGAGTATATATGCGATGGAAGGTATATTGAAAAAACTGTTATTGCAATAGTAAAGAACATTGCCATGCTTATTGTTGACCCTACATTACTGAAAGTCATTCTCACTCCATTTCCTGCACCACGCTCGGAAGATCTAAGTGAATTCATTATGGCTGTTGTGTTGGGGGCTGAGAACAGACCACTTCCAAGGCCAGTTATAAACAGTATGACTTCAAAAAGTTCTAAATTAAAGTTATACGGTAGCAGGGTAAGGGCAAACAACATGCACGCTATAATTATCATGCCAATTGTCGCAAAGGCCCTCGCACCATATTTGTCTGTTAAGCTCCCCCCAATGGGGCCCATTATAACTGTTCCAACTAACATTGGCAACATGTAAACCCCTGCCCAGAAAGGCGTTTCGGTATATGTAAACCCATGCAGCGGTAAGTATATTCCCTGAAGCCAGATTGTAACCAAAAACATAATCGCTCCTACTGCAAGCGAATTTAGAAACAGAGCTATGGAGCCATATGAAAAAGCCCTTATTTTGAACAGTGAAAGATCAAATAGCGGTGCCTTCACTTTTCTTTCATTAAAAATGAAAATTAGGAACATAAGTGCACCTACAGGAAACATCGCAATTACCCATGGATTTTCCCATCCCATTGATGAATTTCCATAAGGCATAAGGGCGTAAGTCAAGCCAAGGGATATTGCCAAGAGCCCAGTTGCCAGTGTCAAGTTCCCCACTATGTCAAGAGAAATTGCCCCAGTTCCCGCGGTTCTCTTTAGCTTAAATATTGACCATACCATTCCAGTAACTGCAAATGGAATGTTGACTACAAATATGAGGTGCCAGTCATATCCAGCAAGTAAACCTCCAAGTATTAACCCTAAGAATGAGCCAACCACAAACGATATCTGGTTAAGCCCAAGCGCCCTTCCCCTTTCATTTGAGGGAAACGCATCAGTAAGAAGTGCTGTGCTGTTAACCATTAGTAGCCCACCCCCTACTGCCTGGATCACCCTGAAAATTATCAGCATCAGTGCACCACTGTTTCCAGAATCGCTTGGTATAAGCGATAATAGCACTGAAGATATCGTAAATATAATAAATCCCCATGTGTACACCCTGGCCCTACCGTACATGTCTGATATCCTGCCAAAAAAGACAAGTACTGTGGCCAGCACTATACTATAACCCATCAATATCCATAAAAGGTAAACGAACTCCCCAGGAAAAAATGGATTAATGCTTAATCCCCTGAAAATTGTTGGCAGTGAGATAAGCACAATGTACATGTTCATTGAGGACATGATTATGCCTAAAGTGGTATTTGTGAGCACTATCCACTTATATTCCATAAGGTGGGGTAATAGCAAAGGAGTATTTAGATATATCTTTTTAATTGCTTTCTTGTGCAAATTACAAGTTTGTTATTGCAAAATTAGAGCTTTATTAATAAATAATTTTACTGATATAAATTCAAAACTATAAATATACAAGACATAGTATCTTAGTGAACTACCCCGCCCTTGCGGACAGGGCCACGCCCGCTTGTTTGGGGCTTCAACGGCAATGCTTGCTTTCACATGCGCTTTATGTATTCAAGCATGCTAGAGGCATAATCCTCTGCGAGCGTATCGCCTAGGTTCCCTAGGCAAAGCCCTTCTTGCTTATTTGCAGCACCTACATCCCTATCAAATACTGAATGGCATGAAGGGCATACTGCCATTCTATCCGATAGGTTCAGATGCTGCACTGTGCCACAATTCATGCATACGCCAGTTGTTCTTATGAACCTGCCTACTTCCAAAGGAGTGCTTGCCTTTAGGCAATTGCGGAATCCTCCTATGGAAGTTTGGTAGATCTTCCTTCCGTAAAACCTTGACCAACTCTTATCATTTTGGTAAGCAACATATTCGTAATTTGATGCCACATAATGCGCAAGTTTGTTGTTTATGTCTTCTGATTGTTATGATGCAGAAATTCGCCTTTTATCTTTTGTAATAACTTTGTTCCTCTTTTTGACCTTTTGTCATATTGGGATCTTGAAAAGGCTTTGTAAAGCTTTATCCTTTCGGGCATTGGTATATTGCACCTTAATTCCATTTGAGAATCTGGTTCGTTATGCCCAGGTCAATGCCTATTGCTCTGCCGTTATGCACTTTTTCTTTTGGCAGGTATGCAATGACATGCATGAAGTAATCACCATTTCTCTCTATAAAGTAGCAACCTCTGCGTTGCATGGCATTTGATCTATCCCGATTGCTTTGAAATCACC
>JARVJW010000066.1 GCA_029775955.1 Nitrososphaeria archaeon
TCATCATTCAAGCTAAGTACATCAGGATCCTTGAGGTTGTTCCTGATTGTCTGGCTCAATACGAGGCCATGCCCTCAACATAGGAGTTCATCATGGACGCTGTAGACTACAGTTTCAATGTAGATAAGTTTAAATATTGGTAAATATAGAAGAATATCTAAAGTGATAATCGCTTATGAAGACAGGCTCACAGGGTTTGGCATTGAAACTTTAAAGAAAACTTTCACAACTTTCGGAACAGAAATAGTAAACCATGATGAAAAGACTCAAGGAGAACTTGTTGAAGACTTAATTACGACAGTTTTTCACTTTGCTGGAAGGCTCTATGGAATGAGAAGCCATAGGTATGGGGAGGTTATTGATGGTGTCAAGAAGCTTGTTGGTCAAAGCGTATTCAATGCCATATAACCTTGAGGTAAATGGGCTTATAGATGATTACATGCGTATTTCAAACTCTATCCTGGATGAGTTATGGAAGAACATTGTATGGAAGAGGAAGGATAAGAGACTTCTTATACCAATTCTGATGAAGGATAAGACTTTTGGAAAAAGGCTTAGTATCTTGAAGGATGGCCCTATTCCAAGCATTACGTGGGCTCAGCAATAAAACAGGCTTATTCCGTGCTTGAATCGTGGAGGAAAGGTACATTCGTGGGCGAGCAGGAAGAAATAGGCCTGAACTGAAGATCCGTTAGAGTCAAGGAAACGCTTTACAGTTACAGGAATGGGATTTCAGTGAAATCTTACAAAGAGAGTATAGATTTGAGAAGGGCGTGGTGTTGGGATAAATGGCTTAGGCGAACTCATACTTAAACAGGACAGCCTAAACCGTTAGAAAAGAAGCAGGACTAAAGGTTGAAAAACCAATAGCATAGGACACAAACCTCCTAGATGGCTATGATGGAGAAAGGCATCATTCAATAAATTTGAAGGAAATTTACACGATCCACAGAACATATGAGCTGAAGAGAAGAATTATCCAGAGGCTTCCAGAAAAAACTAAAAAGAAACTCCTTAAGAAATACAGTTTGAGGGAGAAGAACAGGGTTAATAGCATTTTGCATAAACTTGCAAAACAGTTATCAGATAGGACAAACGTGTTCGAGGATTTAAGAAACTTCAAGGGAAAAATAGCTAGGACAAAAAGCAGAATAGCAAACACGATTATATAAAGCTCTGTAGGATATAAGTCAGCATGGAATGAGTATGAGACTGGCTTATGGTACATCAAAAACCTGCTCCAGATGCGGGTATTATAATAGAGACCCAAGAGGGGCAAGCACATTCAAATGTCCAAATTGTGGGCTTATAATCGATAGGCAGGAAAATGCATCAATAAACATATGGAACAAATTCCTATGTGGGGAGTCATGGGTTCCCCCCGAAAGGAGCCAAGCTCGATGAGTTCTCCGATGAACCCAGAGGATGATAAGAGCGATGAGGCTCAGGGACTGAGTATGGATTCCATACATATTCATACTTAATTCAGAACCCATCATGAGAATCATTATCCATTGCACGTATGTCTGACATTTAATTGAGCCTCTCCTTAATATTATAAAAGGTACTTCCCAACATTTGACTGTAGGATGGTGGTTAGAGTTTTCATAACGATTACTAGCTGTCATCCTAGATAAGGTTTTGATTTACTGAAGGTAACTGACGGGGGTGATAATAAGGGTAAAACCTCGAATTGGTAATAGTCCTCCTTCATGTGAAGTAGATAGTTTTATAAGATGCTCACATGGGTACTGTTAAGCGATAAGAAGTTTTAAAACGGTCTTTAACAGCATAACTAAATGTAGTTATGGCTCCTGCTGAGCCATATGGCAAGTGGTCTGTAAAAAGCATGGGCAAACTTCGTAAATGGTGCTACCGCAAACAGGTCAAATACAACAGTGAGGTGAACGGTCAAAAGGGCATAGGTGATTAATGGCGAATTAAGGTAATAAGCCATCTCCAGCAGGTAGCCGGTTAACCCTGCCAGCAGGAGGAAGATCAACAGTGCCCAGTCAGTAAAATATGAATATGAAGAATAGACCCTTGATTTGTTTACTCTGTTGATGATTGCCATTGAAGCGCCATAAATAAGAAACAAACCGCTCAATGTGCCAAGAAGGCGTATGGGCTCGGTTATCGGGATGTAAATCCCATTAGCCAGTGGAACGCTAATTGCCGTAGGCAGGAGGAAACCAAGCACGGTGGTGACCAGCAGGCCTGTAAACCCCCAGAAGATTGTCATATGTATGAACCATTCAGAACTCAGCCGCTGCCTCCACCCTTTCATTTCACACTGATCAAGCCTTTCCTGGGCCAGGACCTCCTTAAATATTGTCTGGAAAAACTCGACTATCCATTTTAAAATCCTAACAGGACCTGTATTGCTTTTTGTTACCCCCTTTCTAGTCATAAAGTACATTTTCGCTAACCCAAAAAGCATTATGCCAAATATTATGATTCCAAGGGTGACACCGATAATATCTATGTAGTGTTCCGGGAAGAACGAGAACAGCATTATTGATGTTGAATTGATGGAACCATGCAGGCTCAGCATCAGGATCAACGGTATGATTGAAAAGATGATCAGAAATGACAGTGCAAAAGCTTTGGATTTATAGATCATCTTCGAAATAAAAGAAACTCCGGGTGGCGAGTATTCGATGGTCGCATATCTTCTGAGAGCCATCATGGTCTCGGCAGGGTCAGCCTGCCTAGGGCATGACTTTGTGCATTCCCCACAGTAGTTGCAGAGCCAGAGGTCAGGGCTTTCAAGTATCTTTTCTTTTACCCCAATCTGAGCATACGTGATCATGCGCCGTGGAAAGCTAGATGACCCGCTCGATAATGGGCAGACCGCGGTGCAGGTGCCGCAATTAAAGCACGCATCTATGTTTATGGCTCCCAGCGCTTTAACGTCATCGACCAACCCGGGATCAGATTTTATTGGGTTCACTTAGATCACTTCTTGTTGCTGAGCTGATATCTATAATAGCCGTCATCATTCTTTTCGACGGCAGATATAAGCCCCTTTTTATAGTAGGTCATTACGTACCAGAACACTGTCGCAGGATCCAGCCCAGTGGCGTCTGCAAGCTCAGGGATAGTCTTTGCTCCTGACTTCAGGGCCGTATTTATTTTTGCGCTAAGCTCTAGCTGGTACCTCCTCAGGTTAATCAGCGCTTCTGACGCTTTTGCGCCAGTTCTGTCCCGGTAGAGCTTGCTGGAGTACACCTTCTTCTGCACAGTCATCTGGCCAACCCCCCTATCATTGACTTTATTTCAGCATTCGTATAACCCTTGAGCTGCATTGCCCCCGTGGGGCACACCGCCACACATGCCCCGCACCCCTTGCATTTTGCGCTGTTTACATGTGCCATCTTCTTTCCAGATTCTTCAATTAGCTCAATTGCGCCGTAGGGGCACTCCTTTATACATTCCTGGTGGGCTTCACATAGGCCCGGGTCAACAAATGCCACAAACGGATCAAGCTCAAGCTCCCTTTTCAACACAAATGATGCTGCCTTCGCGGCTGCAGCTGAAGCTGAAGAGAGCGTCTCCCTCACATCTCGTGGTGCCTGGGACGTACCACATATTAGGATCCCGGTTACGTTGGTCTCTACAGGCCTGAGCTTGGGATGAACTTCCTTATAGAATCCATCAACACCAACAGGCAGAGATAATGCCCTGTTTAGCTCCTCATTATGAGATGGTACCATCCCAGTAATAAGCACCACCAGGTCAACGTACATATCAACTGGCTGGTTTTCAATAAGGGAGCTCCAGAAGGTGATCTTGCATCTGTTCCCTTCCTCAGCTACAAGGGGGGGATGATCTTCATCGAACCTTATGAATATGGAACCACTCCTCCCGGCACTCTCATACATGAGCTCATTTCTCCCATAGGTTCTCATATCCCGATAAAAATGATATATCTTTATATCCTTGAACTTCCTGTGGACAGTCAACGCCTCGCTTGTGGCTGCATTACAGCAATAACGCGAGCAATACTGATTGGCGTGTCCACCATCCTCGGGGGGCTTCTGCCTGCTGCCGACGCAGTAAATGAAGGCAATCTGCCTGACCTTCCTACCATCATATATGAGTTCGGCTGAACCGTCACCTGCAGCAGTTGATAAAACCCTCGCCAGCTCTGAAATGGTTATCACACCCCTGACCTTCTCGTAACCATATTCTCCTGTATAGGGTTTGTACGTATCGAACCCGGTGGCCACTATTATGCTTCCCACCTGCAGCGTTATCTCCGATGTTTCCCGCTGTACCTTCACCTCAAACTTCCCAAGGTAACCTGAGTAGGATACAACTGTAGCATTGGTAAATATGGCCACGTTGCCCCTGCCGCTAAGCTCATCCACCAGATTCTTCACAATTTCAGAGCCTGCAGTATAGTACGGGTAGATTTCTCCAAGCTCTGCAACGTGGCCGCCCAGCTTTGAAGATCTTTCAATCAGCACTACATTAACATCCATAGCCGACAGATCGATGGCTGCCTTGAGGCCAGCAATACCCCCGCCTATTATAAGCACTGAGCGCGTTGTCTCAGCCTTTATCTTCTCAAGGGGCTCTGCAGACTTTACATAAGCTATTCCCGCCCTTACATGGGCAAGCGCCTTTAGGGTTGCGCCCATCCTATTATTTTCATGTGCCCATGAAGCTTGCTCCCTTATATCAACATGGTAAAGCATGAATGGATTAAGGCCAGCCCTCTTTGCCATGTTCCTGAACGTTGTTTCGTGAAGTTTTGGGGAACATGCCGCAACAACAACCCTGTCCAGCTTCTGTTTTTTTATATCATCAATCATTTCACTTTGAGATGCGTCAGCGCAGTCGAACATCAGGTCCTTAACTATTACTGCGTCAGGCTCCTCCTTCTTTATTTCCTCAACTACCTTATTCACGTCAACATAATCTGATATATTGCCTCCACAATGGCAGACGTACACCCCTATGCGCTTTTCATTGCTCAATTGGACTACCCATTTTCTTGATTATATATGCTGCGCATTGTGAAGCTGCTGCTCCTGCTTCAAGCACAGAATCAGGAATATCCTTTGGCCCTGTTGTGCAGCCAGCTGCAAATACACCGTCTGCGCTTGTCAGGACGGAGCTTTTGCCTTCATCTCTTACCTTTATCCATCCAACTTCATCAAGTTCCACCTTTATCCCATTGAAGGCTTTCACAATATCCGTATTTGGAAGGAGGCCAACTGAAAGCACAAGTAGGTCGTGGTCAGCTTTCTTCATGCCGCCAGATCCCTCAGTGTCCTCATAGTACACAGTAAGGTCAGTGTTCACCTTCTGCTCTACCTTCGCAACTTTTCCCCTCACGAATTTGACGCCCATGTCCCTGCTCTGCCTGTAGAATTCCTCAAACCCCTTTCCGTAGGCCCTTATGTCCATATAGTACAGCGTAATGTCAGCTGCGGGAAGGGAGCCCATTATCAATTGTGCTTGCTTCATGGAGTACATACAGCATACCTGAGAGCACCTTGGATTGCCAACTGTTTTATCCCTTGAACCTGTGCAGAGGACATACCCAATGTTCTGGGGTTCTTTTCCATCTGATGGGCGTACAACGGCATTGTATGGCCTTGTGGGAGAAACTATCCTTTCCATTTGCATTGAATTAACTACGTTCCTGTATTCTCCATAACGGTAATCCTTCTTTTTTTCAGCCTGAAATAGTTTGAAACCGACAGCAAGTATTATTGCCTTAACATTTACAGTGTGCACCTTTGGAACCTGCAGGAAGTCAATCGCATCCGCGGGGCAGGTCCTTTCGCACTGCATACAGTATATGCAGTTATCCAAGTCAAGTACTGCGCTCTTTGGCACTGCAGTGTCAAATGGTATATATATTGCCTTCCTTCCCCTCAGCCCAAAATCGAACTCATTGGGCACAATTATGGGACAGGCGTCCTCGCAATCTCCACAGCTTGTGCAGAGTGATGCGTCAACGTACCTGGGCTTCTCTATAATCCTGGCCCTGAAACCGGACTTGGACTTCTCTATTTCATCCACATTTGAATATGTGAGGAGCCTGATGTTTTGGTGATGGGAAACAGTAGATGTCTTGGTCCCAGAAATACAGCTGGCGCAATCCAATGTGGGAAAGACCTTGCTCAGGAGCAGCATCTTTCCTCCTATAGTCGGTTCCTTTTCTACAAGCATAACCTTGAACCCCATATCACCAAGGTCAATTGCTGCTTCCATTCCTGCTACCCCAGCACCTATTACCAAGGCGTCATATTCTTCCTCAGGCATTTTTACTACCGTTTACTGGGCCAAGCCCTTTCACTATATCGTACAGGTTCTTTACACCATTTGCAAACGCATCTGAACAAACTGAGCAAATGCCGGCCATCCTCAGCCTCGACTGGTCTATTCCTTTCTCCTTCATCATATCAACAGCACGCTGCACGTTTCTTGCAGTCCTTTCACTGCAGTCACTCAGATAGGGGCAGTCACCGCCGTCTGCCGCTATAAATACAGCATCAAAACCACTCTCAAATGCATAAATTATGAACTCTGGCCTGACCATTGAGGAGCATGGGAGGCGCAGTATCCTTGTTGAAGGTGGATAATCTATGTGAGACATTCCAGCCAGATCTATGCCAGGGTCAGAGATCATGTTGGTAGAAAAAACCAATATCTTTGGCTCAAAATTTACATTTGACAACCTACTTCGACTTTTTTACAAATATCCTGTCGTAACCCGGTTCATTAATTACGCCCAAAAATTCATAACCCATTTTCTTTGCCCAAACCGGGATATCTGCCTTTGTTCCTGGGTCGGAGGACATGGTCTCCAATATCCCACCAACAGGCACAGAAGCCATTGCCTTCTTAGTATCAAGCAGTGGACCTGGGCACGATGTCCCTCTTGCGTCAACTACCCTGTCAGCCTTTATTTTTTTAAGCTCTTCCTGATTCAACTTTTACCACCTAAATGAACAGGGTTATGGACGCCTCATCTGCCTGGCTTATATATGACCCTACGCCAACTATGTCATCCACAATTTCATCCAAATCCTCCTTCTTCAGATCCATTAAATCAGAGGCAAGTGAACAAGCGTGAACCCTCACCGTGCCACTTTCTTTAGCCTTTTTCAGTGTCTCATACCAGCTTGGTACATTCTTCGACTTAAACAACTGCATCATTGGACCTGTCATTTCTTCAAAATCCCTGCTGAATCTTGTGTTAGATTTAACCATATCTTTCCTCAGCGAATTTAGACCCCAGAAAGTTGCAAATAAATCGACTTCCATATCCATTGCAACAGCGCCAGTTGTAAGTATGCTTGCCGCCATGAGTTTGTCAATTGTACCGGAAAACAGCACAATCGACATCCTTTTTCCAATTTTTCCTTTCATAATTAAATATTTGTTATTTTACTTAAAACTTTATGCCTTCATATGCATACAAATTTATTCAACTGCACGCGCTTGCATTTTTGCTGACGATTTTCAGTAATTTTTTGGCTCACATCTTACCATAATTGTTCCAACATGTAGCTCATTGTATGTTATCCTGTAACCGTATCCGTTGAGAATGGATTTCACAAATTCAAAGCTACATTCAGTTGTTTCCATCTTCCTGCCTGCACCTATAATGCTAACCACAACCGCGTCTTTGTCAACATTTATATCAATTTTCTTCGTGGGGAGGACAGCGGAAAAGGTGCCTGCCAGACCGCTGAGCTCCTTGATATTAGGTGCAACCATCTTCATTATGCCAACAAGGTCTTCACCAAGCCTAGAGAACATGCTCAGCAGGCCAGCCTTGTCAATGCCGTAAAGTTTTAATATCAGACTCTCGATGAAATCAGAAGGCAAAATTATTGCTTCAACCTGCTTTAGGACGGAAAATATGCGCCAAAGCTTCATCATTTCCTGTGCGCTTCCACCTTCAGAAGATATTTTCAACGATGTCGAAAGCCATTCATTTGCAAAGGCATACAGTGTTTTTCCATTATTTTTAGCCTGTTCCGAAAATTCTTCCAAAATGTATCTATCTACAGATAAACTGCTTCTCAACATTTTAATTTAGGTTTAAATTAAATATAAACATTGCTTAGGGTTCTGAATTAAGTATGAATATGTATGGAATCCATACTCAGTCCCTGAGCCTCATCGCTCTTATCATCCTCTGGGTTCATCGGAGAACTCATCGAGCTTGGCTCCTTTCGGGGGGAACCCATGACTCCCCACATAGGAATTTGTTCCATATGTTTATTGATGCATTTTCCTGCCTATCGATTATAAGCCCACAATTTGGACATTTGAATGTGCTTGCCCCTCTTGGGTCTCTATTATAATACCCGCATCTGGAGCAGGTTTTTGATGTACCATAAGCCAGTCTCATACTCATTCCATGCTGACTTATATCCTACAGAGCTTTATATAATCGTGTTTGCTATTCTGCTTTTTGTCCTAGCTATTTTTCCCTTGAAGTTTCTTAAATCCTCGAACACGTTTGTCCTATCTGATAACTGTTTTGCAAGTTTATGCAAAATGCTATTAACCCTGTTCTTCTCCCTCAAACTGTATTTCTTAAGGAGTTTCTTTTTAGTTTTTTCTGGAAGCCTCTGGATAATTCTTCTCTTCAGCTCATATGTTCTGTGTATAGTGTAAATTTCCTTCAAATTTATTGAATGATGCCTTTCGCCATCATAGCCATCTAGGAGGTTTGTGTCCTATGCTATTGGTTTTTCAACCTTTAGTCCTGCTTCTTTTCTAACGGTTTAGGCTGTATGAGTTCGCCTAAGCCATTTATCCCAACACCACGCCCTTCTCAAATCTATACTCTCTTCGTAAGGTTTCACTGAAATCCCATTCCTGTAACTGTAAAGCGTTTCCTTAACTCTAACGAATCTTCAGTTCAGGCCTATTTCTTCCTGCTCGCCCACGAAGGTACCCTTTCCTCCACGATTCAAGCACGGAATAAGCCTGTTTTATTGCTGAGTCCACGTAATGCTTGGAATAGGCCCACCCTTCAAGATACTTATCTCTAAGCCTTTTTTCCAAAAGTCTTATCCTTCATCAGAAGTGGTATAAGAAGTCTCTTATCCTTCCTCTTCCATACAATGTTCTTCCATAACTCATCTAGGATAGAGTTTGTGCATGTAATCCTCTATAAGCCCATTTACCTCAAGGTTATATGGTATTGAGTACGCTTTAACCAACAAGGTTTCTGACTCCTTCGATGACATCCCTATACCTATGGCTTCTCATTCCATAGAGCCTTCCAGCAAAGTGAGAAACTGTCGTAATTAAGTCTTCAACAAGTTCTCCTTGAGTCTTTTCATCATGGTTTACTATTTCTGTTCCGAAAGTTGTGAACGTTTTCTTTAAAGTTTCAATGCCAAACCCTGTGAGCCTGTCTTCATAAGCGATTATCACTTTAGATATTCTTCTATATTTACCAATATTTAAGCTTATCTACATTGAAACTGTAGCCTACGGCATCGGGTGTAGGACACTTATTGCATGGTTACCTATCAAAGTTGAATAGATTGTGAACCGGTGCAGAGCTTTCAATTCTGTCATCATGCCTCTGGACAAACCAGCATCTTGTCTGCAGCAAAGCGTCGGAATTGCTCC
>JARVJW010000069.1 GCA_029775955.1 Nitrososphaeria archaeon
GAAAGGGGAAGCATGATCCTCTAGACCTCCTGGAAGAAGGAGCTACAGGAAATGAACAGCGGCAACAATGGAGGTCCGTGTACCTGATTCATATATCGAATTCCTGTTATTCCTAAAGGTTGGCTTTGACATCTACAGGGGATTATCAGGTCGCTCTCCGAATACTTTAAACCCATGCAGGAGGTACACTTTACCTATATAAGGATGCTGTCAATGGTGAAGAAGTTAGAGTTGATAGCTACAAATGACAAGGAGTGACCAACAACAATTGTTAACTCAGCATATTCACAACAGAGTAGATGTAAAAGAAGTTAATCAAGTTGCACATAATGGCAGAGTGGTCTGGTTCAGGATCACCTCTGAAAGGGCCGGTACACCAAGTTCTTGCCCCTGGTAAAGGAGCAGTAAGGAAGAAAGGGAACGTAACGAAGGCCTACGCTACCTACAACTCAAAGAGGAGCTTCTGGATTTACTGGGAGCCTGCCTGAGGGAGAACGCTGTAGCAAACACGGCGCTATGCCAAAAGCCTTGCACATGCTAGGACGAGGGGAATGGTAGAGGGCCAAGGAGTACGGTGGCTAGTTGAAATATTCTTCTCTGCATTTAAAAGGGTGACAGCGTAAGCTCTAGATAATTTCAAAGGGCTTAGCTATTATTGTATAACAGATTCCAGTATATGTAAAGAAGAAAACACGCTTGCTTTACTAGCCCTACGTAGGGTTAGAAACAGCCACGATGATCTTTATAAGGAGCTATAACACATATGAAGATAAAGAAAATACTGAAGGTGATAAAGCCATGAGCCATCCATGGAAATCCAAGGGGGACAATTGTCGGGCATTATGAGCCACAGGAGGAAGTAATGAGGTACCTCACGGACATGTAGAGCGCGATAAGGCGCGCCCTTGAAGTTGCCTATGAGATAGCTATACATTATTACAATAGGATACCTTCACCAATTGTATTGAGGTCAAGCCGTGGTTCGTGTCAAACTACGATTATGCGATTCACCACCTCGGCCCCGTTTCCGCCGTTGCCATGCTCCGGTCATATAAGAAGAACCATCATGGCGAGCTGAGGATACCTGATGTGAAGAAGCTTGAAATGAGGATTAACGGAAGCTGTTCAAAGGTGACAAAGTGAGGGTAACGCTCCAGCCCGGGCATTATGCTTACGTCCCAATAAACACTGAGAACAAGCACTTCTTGGCATACAGCAAAGGCAAAGCTTCAGAGCTCTTGCTGACTGATAATTTTGTGTGCATAACCATATCGGAAAAGCAAAGGACCCTAGGCGGCAGCTTCGTGGCGCAGGACCTGAACTTTACGATAGATTCCACGTTTGCTAAGTTATGGCAGGCTGTGCTGAAATGAACTGACACACAGAGCATTTCTGACATAGCGCACATACAGAACGACTCAGGGAGGAAGAGCCTGCAGAAGCACAATAAAGAGAAGTACAGGAAACTGCGCCAGGCCAGAGGTAGGCAGAAGAACCGTGTCAATGATGCCCTGCAAAAGCTAACTACGCAGATGGTAAAGGAAAACCCAGGCGCATCATTTGTATTTGAAAACTTGAACGGAATAAGGACTAGCGGAAGCAACAGGAAGTTCAGGATAAAGTTGAATAAATGAAAGGCTTTACCAGAAGATGATTGAATACAAGTCCTCATTCAAGACCGTTTACGTGAACCCAAGATGAACTTCGGAGTGTCCTGTCTGTGGTGATAACTTGGGGGATATCGAAATGCGAAACCTGTGGCGTGGACTACGAAAGGCTGGCCTCACTTGCCATAACCCTGCGCCTCTGCGGCTACCCGTTTACCGTGAGTGTGGATGGCCTTCTTTGAAGGATGAATACCTGTACACCGGCCATGAGCCTAAAGTGGCCGGAGCGGGCTTGAAAGTCAACGCTCCGAATGATGGTTATAAGAAATTATAACCTTTCAGAAACGGTTTGTCTCTGTTCATCGTTCAAATATGCATGATGCTTGCCTGCTTTTAGTGCCTGACATCCACTTTTATATGCCGTCCACATCGCGCTCAGTTACACCAACAATTTTAGCCACTTCCCTCTGGGTCTTCAATGCAGGAGAAGCTTTACCTTTCGCCTCATTTTAAGTGTCTTTGGATCATTTTTAACTATACAAATTATTTTTACAGTAAGTTGTGATAAATTTTAGATGTAATTGTCAAATTTATATGTATAAATAATACCGTTAGAAGTGTGTTGGGCCGGAGCTAAGCCTTTGGAAATTGCTTCTAAAGAAGATAAAGGCACAAAAGTATGCAAAATCAAAAGAAGTGAACAAAATTCTAATAGTGTTACTTGTTTAAATCTGTTGATTTTTTTATCTTAACAAGCTGATTTTTAAGCATTAATCTTGTATATTAAAATGGTGATTGAAGCAAATTTAAATATATAGCCAACTCTTAACACGCATGTGATTGATAAAAAATATACATTGGTTATAGACCAGGGTACCACTAATACAAAGGTTGCAATAATTTCTCGCGATGGGTCGTTAAAGCATTACTCATATATGGAACATGCACAAATTTATCCAAAGCCTGGTTGGGTGGAGCATGACCCAACTGAGATCTGGGAAAAAACAGTTGCATGCATAAAAGGCGCAATTGAAACTAGCAAGATTGACCCACGCCAAATTGCCTGCATTGGAGTGGCTAATCAGCGTGAAAGTGTAGTAGCCTGGAGCCCGAAAACTGGCAGGCCATTTTACAATGTAATAGTATGGCAGGACAGGAGGACGTCAGACTTGGCTGATAAATTAAAGGGTGAACACATGCAGGTTATAAGGGAAAAAACTGGCCTTGTTGCTGATGCATATTTCTCAGGAACAAAAATTTGGTGGTTACTTAAAAATGTAAATGATGTTAGGGAAAATGCCAGAGAGGGGCGCCTTCTGTTTGGAACAATGGACTCATGGGTAATATGGAACCTAACCAGGGGATCAAAGGATGTGCTGACGCCGGAACTTGGTGGCGCTCACATTACAGATTATTCAAATGCTTCAAGGACAATGCTATTTAACATTCACAAATTGAACTGGGACAATGAACTGCTCGAAATACAGGGTGATGTACCGCAAATAGCATTGCCTCTGCCTAGGCCATCAAGTGACAAGGAAATTTATGGTTATGTGGGACCTGAAATTTCAAAGCTGTTGGGGGACACTGATGTGCCTGTTTCGGGAGACATTGGGGACCAGCAGGCAGCGCTTTTTGGGCAGGCATGCTTCAATATTGGGGAAATAAAATCAACATACGGAACAGGAAATTTTATACTCATGAACACTGGGGATGAGCCAGTCAAGGCATCCACAAACCTCCTGTCAACTGTGTTTTACTCCACAGAAGAGGGTAGGGCAAAGTACGCGTTAGAGGGCAGTATTTTTATTACTGGGGGAGCTGTGCAGTGGCTCAAGGACAGCCTAAGGTTGATCAGTGACCCTGAAGAAATTGAACGGCTTGCAAGAGATATAAAAGATTCTGGAGGCGTTTACTTTGTGCCAGCTTTTGCTGGGCTTGCAGCTCCTTATTGGGACCAGTATGCGAGGGGGCTGATAATAGGGTTGACAGGAGGGACTGGCAGGCAACACATTGCCAGGGCAATACTTGAATCGATAGCTTACCTAAATATGGATGTGATTGAAACCATGACAAGGGAAGTTGGAAATAGCGCTCAAAAGGTCAAGGTTGACGGGGGAGCAGCCACAAACGATTTCCTGATGCAATTTCAAGCTGACATAACCGGCATGAAAATCCTTAGGCCATTGTCACTTGAAACCACATCACAAGGCGCAGGCTATTTGGCTGGATTGGCAGTGGGGTTCTGGAGTAGTTTGGATGAATTAAGGGGCAATTGGAAGCTTGAAAGGGAATTTTTGCCCAAGATGGAAAGCGAAATGAGGGATAGGCTTTACAATGGGTGGAAAGCTGCTGTTAGAAGGTCATTGGGTTGGGCTAAAGAAGTTCCATGGGAATGAAATGCATAAACATAGCAGCTAATTGGACAATGAAATAATCCCCATTTTGCAGATTAAGATTTAAATAGTGAAAAATAAATCACTGTATAATGAGTGAAGCCATTCTTAAGGCCTTAGAGGAGAAGGAGCTATTCATCATTGACGCTGACGGAACCCTGTACGTTGGGAACACACCAACTCCAAAGGCAAGGGAGTTCCTGAAGCTTCTTGATAAAATGGGAAAGAAGCACATGATAATGACAAACAACTCTTCGTACAGCACCTATCAGCATGCAGCAAGGATGAGCAGGATACTTGGCTACAGGGTCAGGAGGTCAGGGCTCCTTGTCTCGACTAACGTTGCCGTAAAATACATTAAGGATAACGGATTTAAATCTGTGCACGCGCTGGGCGTTCCAGCGTTTAAGGATGAGCTGAAGAGGAACGGCATAAAGCTTAGCTTGAATTACCCTGAACTGGTTGTAATAGCATTTGACAAAACTTTGACTTACAGGAAGCTTTCAATTATCACAAAGCTCATAATGGACGGCATACCATATATTGCAACACATCCAGACATCCTCTGCCCAGTAAATGCTGGCTACATACCTGATATAGGGGCAATCCTAGCTTTCGTGAAAACTGCAACTGGGAAGGAGCCACAGGCAATAGTTGGAAAGCCAAACAGGATGATGGTTGATTACGCTCTTACAATTGCAGGGACAGGTGTTGAACGCTCAGTTCTCTTTGGGGATAGGCTGTACACTGACATCAAGATGGCCAATGAGGTTGGCATGACTTCAGTGTTAGTGCTCACAGGTGAAACAAAGAACCCAAACGAAGGCAAATATAGGCCTGACTTTGTTATAAATACGTTCAAAGACATCTTAACTAACTGGGGGTCAGATTAAAGCCAGATGTTAGTTGATATGCCTGGGGTTATGATAACCCACAAATAGTTAATGAGGATTACCTTTCTGGTCAAGCAGTCAGTTCACGAATTAATGCACTCAACCATCTTTAAAATTATGCTGTCTGAAAATTCCTTTATCTTTTCCTTTCCAAGCAACTTCTCAAGCAAGCCAGCATCAAATGAAGCGTTCCAGGACATGATGGAATAGGCTTCACGCTCAATAATTTCCACATTTATGTCTATTTTTAGCTTTAGCCCCATGGACCTTCCCTCCCCGTGCATTGTAACTGCATTATCATGAGATGAAATCTTGAAGTTCATCTTCATGCCCAAGTTCTTCAAGTACGTAATGTCCATCTCCTCTGGCACTTCAACCTTGAACTTTGCACTGAACTCGCTTGCTGACTTGACCTCTAGGCTCTCCAGGTTTGGTATGCACTTGGAAAATGAGGAAGGGTCCCTTAAAAACTCAAGGAGCCCTTTTCTCTTAACTTCATTCTGCCCACTAAGCTGTATCATTTTGCAAATATTCCTCGATCCTAAAAAGTGAATAGCCTGGGCCATATATCTCATCCCCAATTGTGTTACTTAACGAGTACAGGGAAATTGCGTCAGGTATCTCCATAACTGCTGTGCTGCACTTGCTTTCAATCCCAAGCTTTTCGCTAACCTTATCAACAACTGTTTCAGCCATAAGCCTTGACGTAGTTAGCTTACCACCTATTATTGTTACCATATCTCCTTCGTCAAATATCCTGTAATCCCTTGACGCTGACCTTGCGCCTGTGCCCTTTAGCAGTGGCCTCACAGAGTAATAGTACCTTGTAGGCTTGAGGCCTGACAGCTTTGGCAGCATTGCGCTCCCTTCCTCTATAATGTACTGCACATCTTCATCCTCCACCTTGACATTGTCCGGGTCCTCAACTACCTGTGCAGTCGTGCCGAGGATGCTCCTTTCATAATACGGCACAACGATGTCGCCGTCAGATGGCGGCCTCATCCTGTTAATCACCATTGAGTTCAGTTTCCTGTCAAACACAAGCATTGCTCCAATTGTTGACATCTCCTCAATTACTTCGCTTTCCTTACTGTGCATTGCAGATACCTTTGAAGCCCAGGGACCTGCTGCATTTACAACTACTTTTGCATTAACATCCCCCTTTTCAGTCATGACCTTTGAACCAGAGATTCCAATTACTCTGTCATAAAGCAGGAACTTCACGCCGTTTTGCCTTGCGAGGTAAGCAACTCCTGAAAAAAGCTTGAATGGGTCAACTACCTTATCAGGCACTGAAATTGAATGAGTGATTTCCTTGTTCAGGTTTGGCTCAAGTTCAAGGGCCCTTTTAACGTCTACTTCAGAGTACGGTATTTTAGCATCCCTTAAGCCCTTAACGAAAGTTTCCACAAATGAATCATCATCCTTTAATGACACAAATAGGCCGCCGGTATCAAATATTGAATGATGCGCAATCCTGCTAAGGATAATGTTTTCACTTATGCACTCCTTAGCTGAAACTTGGTCATTAGTTACGTACCTTGCACCGCTGTGCAAAAGGCCATGCATTCTCCCAGAAGTCCCGTTCAGAATGCCGCCCCTGTCAATTACAACAACCTTAGCACCCCTAAGGCTTAGGTCAAGAGCCGTGAACAGGCCAGTTGCCCCTGCTCCAATCACAACTGCATCTGCATCCATATTTTGTGATAACTGATATAAAGATATAAATATATTGCCTGAACTGACTTAAACGGTGTTTAGTGCCAGGTAATTATACACTATATAAGGTATATCCTTATGCGTGCTAACCATGGCCCATAGGTTGCTAAAGGAAATTTCTATAAGGAGATTATGCGCAACAGTGAAGGAATTACAAGGATAAACCTACAGTTGTTACTATAAGGTCAAAGCGGAACTGGACCAGCTATGATGAACGAAAACATGAAGGCCTGATGTGTTGAAGCTGCTAATTCATACAAGCTGGTAAGGCAAATCTCAATATTCCGCAGATGACAAACGCTTATGCAGTAGTATGAAATCAACGGGGTAACAGTGGGTTACCTTGATATAGCATTCTGGAATCAGCAATTATGCAAGCTACAAAACACTGGAAAATGCATGCAGTAATTCAGCAGTAAACCAATAATCGCGCTTCAAGCCGCTTTTTAACCATACCTGTATAAAACGGTGAAGCTGCTGATGCTTTCAATGATATTTCCGGAGTACTGAACTGACCCTTAGAGGGAAATGATATATGAATTAACCTTTGATACGCATTATAACATGCACTCAATAATTGAGGCAATCAACTCAGCAATGAAGAGAGTCATGTAAAGCTGAAAATAAGGCAACCAAAATAGCTGCTAGAATATATAACATAAAGCAGCTTGTGTATCCAAAGCATAATGAGGTAGGCTCAACTATGAAGTGGTTACTAATGGAGGCCTGTTATGCTAAATTACTAGCGCCGTTTCCCAAGGCTGCTGTAGCCAATAGTTCACTTTTAGTAAGGCACCGCTTGTAAGGCACCGCTTTTTAAGTCAAAGGCGTTAACAAACTATAAATCTATTATCCCAGCTGGGTAGATTATCATTTTATTTGATTTTAAAAGCCCCTTCACCAAATTGTCAGAATCTACGGTAAGGTGTACTGGCACTAACCTTTTAGCGTGGCTTTCTTCAAAGACCTGCATCGTTGTGCTATAAGTTGAATGTTTCCAAAAATCAGCTTCTTTCTTACCATTGTCAGTGTAAGTCATCTCATGCACCAACATATCAACATCCTGAGAGCCGTTTACCACATTTTTGCTGTATGCAGTGTCTCCAGTGTAGAACAGCGTTTTTCCGCCGTATTCAATCCTATAACCATTGTCAACAATAGTGTGATTTGCCTTTATATGCCTTATAAATTCGTAATCCTCATCTTCAATAAATTCTGCATCTACCTTAAATTCCTCTGGCGTGTGAAGCAATTTAAGAAGCTTCTCGGTGTTGTTTTTTATCCCTTTAGGTCCCAACACCATGAGCCTATTTTCCGCTTTGTATATTGCCCTGTACCAGAACAGTTCAGGCAATCCGCTGAAATGATCCAAATGCATATGCGTTATAGCTATTACTTCTGCTTTCCTCGGGTCAACTTTTGATTCCAGCAATGATTCTAGGGCATGTGGACCGAAGTCAAATATGATTTTATCGTCCAAAGCGAATGATACATTTCTTTCTCCTGCTACAATATTAGAGCTCCACTTTCCAAGAAATCTTATTTTCATTTTGACATCAGCTATTCCACTATCTCCTCTAAAGCTCTTCCTTTTGTCTCAGGGGCAAGCCATAGAGTAACTGCCAATCCAAGTATGCCTCCAACTAAAGCGAAAAACAGAAGCCCATACCCAATTCCGTAGATAGCAACTATGGTTGGAAAAGTGGTCAAGCTCAGTGCCGCTCCAATCCTGCTTATTGTAACACCCCACCCCTGCCCAGTTGATCGTATTGATGTTGGAAAAAGTTCTTGCCCATAAATGAAATCCGTAGTACCCATGCCCCATGTCTGAGTGAGTTCAAATATTGTGAACATTGAAACAATAATTATCGCGATGCTTCCCACAGTGAAAGCCTCTTTAGGAACTGTTATTCCAACATATGAAAGCACTAACAGTGAAACTGACATGCCTGCAAATCCCAACGTTGTAACAAATTTTCTCCCCAATTTGTCAACAGTTAACAGGCATAATATGGACCCTATTATAGCTATTATAGCGAAAACAGCTGAGCCAAGAACAGAAAGTGTATGAGTTAAACCTAACAAGCTTAATATGTATGGATTAAAAAGTCCTATACCATAAAATGCAACGTCATATGCGAACCAGGCTACCCCAAAAAATAGTGTATATTTTATTATATCCCTCCTAAACAGCGTCTTCATAGATGGCCTTTCTCTCTTTACATTTGATAGATCATCTGCTTTGCCAGAAACTGCAATTTCAGATTTTTGAGCCTCCTTGATTTTCCCTTTCATTGCTAACCACCTTGCAGATTCTGGGACGCTCCTCCGCAATATCAGCACAATTACGGCTGGAATGAGACCTATTGCAAACATGTAACGCCAGGCATTGACGCCAAACGGCAAAAGCAAAAATCCAATAATATAGGCAGTTGCTGATCCAATCCACCACATTAAGCCTGGCAACGACAATAACTTGCCTCTGGGCTTTACTGGAGAAATTTCAGATATTATGGTCGGGCTAATTGCATAATCTGCACCAAGCGCAAGCCCTAATATTAGCCTGAAAGTAAACAGGTCCCAAAAACTAACTGCCACAGAAATAAGAGCTGTAAAAACGATAAATATCACCATATCCCACATGTAAAGGAACCTACGACCATATAAGTCCGTAAAATATCCCCCAAATATTCCCGCTATTAACATGCCAATTGTTGTAGACGCAGCCAACAGGCCCTTCCCCAAAGGTGTAACTGCGAACTTAAATGAGGGAATTGTAACTATAAGAAGCAAAGCAACCC
>JARVJW010000020.1 GCA_029775955.1 Nitrososphaeria archaeon
GAGACCTTAGAACCATTTAGGATGGAGAGTATGTCAGACAGTTAAAATAATGTAATACTTTTCACATTTTTCAATTTCTTTATTTTAGGTAATATTGCACCTGAAAGTGGTTTTTCAGTTATAATGTAAAGTTTTGGTTCTTCAAAAAATTCGGGGTCATCAACTATTACCTGCCTTATATTGATGCCAAAATCAGAAACGATTTTACTTACTGAAGCTATTATGCCTGGCTCATTTGGGTCATATGCAGTGATCACTAACACGCCGAATCCCAATTGAGAGGCAACCTCTCTAAAGTTAACTGTTGACCCAATTTTTCTGAATATTTTATCAAGTATGGCATTGGATGCTATAGAAATTACAGCGGATTTTACTACCCTTTGGTCTACATTACACGCAATTGCCAGTGACTTATAAGGTATTTCCACATCGTTACAATAAAGCTTTTTGTCCTTTACAGATATACCATAAAGCAGCATTTTTCTTATTACAGTTAATTTAGAAGGGGAATTGGCAAAGCTTTCCTTTATATAATTTTTTATGTTAAATGCCATTTAATATATAATTTAAAATAGCATAATTAAACTTTATCGCCATACCAGTACTTCCGCAAGTAGTAATGTTTTACCTCTAACTAGATAAGCTTTGTATGGAAAACATACTAAGCTAAAAAAATGCAAGGCTTAACCATTTAGCTCCCGCTAGGAAGCCTCATCATACACTACCATTTAGTTGCAGTTCCTTCCCTTATCACCTTTTCAACGGCGCGCCTGAATTAATACGCTATTTCATACTGTGATTGCTGGTACAAGCATTGTACAAGATTTACTGCAAGTAAACCACCCTTACAACAAAATTCCCGCTTGATGACCTCAAACCCATCTTACATTTATTAAGTCTCTATGTCCCACCTGTACTCCTCAGGGATTGCACTTATCATCTGTTCAGCGCTATCAAAATTTTGTCGCAAATGCCATATATCTGTCCTCAGGCTTGTCATTCTTTCAATTCCTTCTTGACCACGGTGTAATCAATAACAGCGACAGCTTTGTATTGCCTTATGACCCTCTCGTCCTTCCTGAACTATGAAGTCCTTCGAGCAACCTATAATGGTGAAGAACCCCCTGGCCATGATTAGCAGCTAAGGCATTGATGAATTTTCAATTATAATTTGAGCCTGGTAACTGGAAGGGCGTTAACCTTGCCAACAACAATTATCGTGTGAAATTTGTCAGTATTTATCTTGCCTCTTGTTACATCTTTGTAGTTCTTGCCATGTCTCTGTGCTGTCTATGGACATCCTTCACGTAATGCTTTTGCCTGTTAGCACACTTACAGCATAATCCAAGCCTTCGAAGAATCAGGAGATGGAACATCAATGCTTTGTGCTTTTGAGCCAGTTAAGGTTGTATTGTTGACTGACATGTAATTCAGAGACTTTATTATGCTTTCAATTGAATATTTGGAATGGTATGACAAAGTTCTGATTTAAGGCTTTAGAGGATAACTTCCTTCTCCTGTTGGGCTTCATTAGTTTGTTCATACTTAAAACGCATAAGCTAGTGAGGTCCTAAATAAATTGTTATAAAAGAAATGTTATACTTGCGGAAGTACTTAAGTAAATAGATAAATTTATATGTTCACATGGGTATTTGATTACCCTTCATAAGGACCTACACAATGAGGAGGGGAAATCCAAGCCTGACAAACAGAATAGGATTATTCACCTTTGCAAGGATTAAGTTGTTCTATAGCAATCATAGGGGGCAAGCCTAGTAAACATATTTATTAAGGTATAACTTATAGCTTAAAACGTTTTTAAAAAATTTAATAAATAAATATAAGTTAATTGTAGTATTTAATATTATGACTTTATCAGAAGAAATGAGTATTTATGGCGCAATTGTGCTGGTCTTGTCACTATTAATATCTATTGTCATTTCATTGAGTTTGAGGAGAACTGGTCACGGTCTAGGAACTCTAGATTATGCAAACATTGTTTCCAACATAATAGTTGTAACCAGTGGGGGGGCATTGATTATATGGGATGTTGCTCTACAGATAACAGCATTCATTCACTGGCTTGTGTTGCTGGTTTACCTCGCACTTATAATTATATTTTCTGTATTTCGCCATATTGATAAATTGCGCATTGTATTGCTGCCAATAGTAGTGATCTCAGCTATAATGGTTGTCCTTATGCTTGCTGATATTTTTCTGAACTTGCCTATAAGCAGTTATTATAATTCCCTCCCTGGCTTCGGTGTATCTTACCTGCTTGGGTTTGGACAGCCAGGGACGGCTTCAACGTTTTGGGTATCTCTCACATTCGTTCTGGCGCTTGCCTTTTCAACTGTACAGTCAATACTTAGCTTGTTTATCTATATTAAAAATAAAAAATAATTTTTGCCATGTCTTAAAAATATTATGCCCCAGCATTCACATACTGTGAAACACAAATTAGCATACTTTGGATAATAAAACAGAAGATGAGCAACTACAATATAACAACAATACAGAACATATCTGTAGCCAAACAGTTGTGAACACAAGCATTGTGCATAAATTGGGCAATCCGGGCAGGCATCCCAAAGGCCAGTTATAAAGCGCTGATTAGCGGGTAGTGGTCAACACTTATATGAAACATAAATACAGTGTACCTGGAGAAAAGGAACAAGGGGTTTTTCCCACAATACATCAGGTGTTAACAATACTGTCTTCAGCAGAGCCAAACAAGAGCAAGCATGAAACACAGCATATCACACTGATTGGTATAAAACAGCTGATCCAAGGTGAATGGGAAAGTATCTCCCTGTGCATTTAGATGGTTCCCCAAGATTCATTGTAGGTTATGTCGTTTATGGTAACGCTAAAAAATGCAATAAAGCTGCTTGATGAATGCCAAGTGCGGCAGGCCAAAAGGGGTGCTGATGGATCACAGTTCTATCTAAACTTCAGTGAATGGCAAGAACCTGTTTCAGATTAACCTTGAGGGACTTGGCACATTGTAGGAAGTGCATAATCTGAAACCAACGGCAAGGTTCGGCATGTTACAACAGAAGATACACCTGTTTGAAAGCGTTGATGAATTCATGAACAACCATGGCAAGCCTCACCTTTCACTGGACTTTCTCTACCTTGAAAAGCCTGCAGATGTGTTCTTCAGTAGACTTGACAGGAGGATCTGCTAAAACAATCTGGTGGCAAATTATAGCAAAACATAAAACTAGGGTACAATATTTTTAGGATACCGCAAATATGTTGTGTTGCATAAACTAAAAGTTAGGTTGATTATTTAAAAGTTAGGAAATATATGCAATTTATAGTAAATGATTTAGCCGATTTAAATTCGAACCTATCAACAAATTAACTATTTTTTGATATATACAACAAAGCATACAAATAGAAAACAATTTTAAAAAATTTAATAAGAATATCCGCTAGACGATGAACTACTAGATGAGGATGAAGAGCTTGTTGTTGTGGAGCTGCTGGATGAACTTGGCATTACGACGCCACTGTAAACCATGCCCGGATTTCCTGGAAGTCCCCACCAGTCTGCTGTAAGCAACCATTTTCCGCTTTGGTATGAATAGACAAGTTCGTATGGCAGATATAAGGTATGTACACTAGTTCCCTTACCCAATACATAGTATAGCGTTGCTGTGACTACAGCTTCAGTACTGCTTGGGAAACTGACCTTATAATTATATACTGTCCAATAACTTGGTCCTGCAGCATCAAAGAACTTGGTCCAAGTTGTAGATATGCTTGAGCCTGTATAGGCTACGGTAGTTGTATTTAGCACACTCCCGTGCACATACCACCAGAGTGATGCTGATGAAGAATATTGAGACAAAGTAGCAGTAAGGTTTGCATCACCTATTGCGGTCCAGTGCTGAAAAGCTAGTGAAGTTACCGTGTCATAATTTGAAGTGGTAACTGGTTTGGCAGATGTGAGCTGCATATAATATAACCCGAAACCGATACCAGCAACAATTATGAGTACTACTATAATTACTGATGCAATAACAGTGGAAATACTTTTCCTTTTTCCAAAAATGCTTATTTTTTTCATTTATTTTTAAAGCATTTGTTTTTATTTAACTATTTTTTGGAAATTAATTTTTAAAAAACTATCATATAAGTTAACTTTTAGTAATTACAACAGAGTTATAAAGACGTTTATATAAAATTAAGGTAAATAATTGACCATATTTAACCACTACTTATATAGTTGTTGCATACGATTCTGAGTACTATGTAAAATAATTCATCAAAAATCAAAAAATTTATCAACAGTAAACTGAAAAACCCACGCCTTTCAAGGAAAGCGAACACATAGATTACTAAACTACAATATAATGTTCAGTACCATTAAGCTTCCCTATGACCAATCTCTCTTAGAGACAGGAATGCAACTCAGGGAAGCATGCCAGATGGTTATTTGAAAAGAAGACACACAATAAGCTGGCACATACAAACAGCTAAGCGATCCTACACTCCCGTCTGCTCTGGTGCAGATGAATATACAGAATCTAAAGCAGATTGAGCAAGCCAATCAGCAGGTCTTCATATACAATAGAGCGTTCTACCCTGACTTACAGCCTATTTAACAACTGTAAAGGTTGGTCTTTCCAGTTGCCAATTCTCCATTGATTGAGAAATGTAGGGACCAATGCACTAATGCACAGCTTACTATAAATGGAAGTAAAATGTTCTTACTGATTCGAATAGCATAAAAGAAAAAGGGTATAAAAGTTGTAGGGATAGATAGGTGTAGCTGTTCCGTCAAAGTTATTCAATTAAAAGCGAGGGGTAAAGGCATCAATACGACAGAAAGAGATTACAGCACGTGGGCACTCGTTCTGCTCACCGCAGAGACGGTTCGTGCTTAACCATGTAATATCAAACCCTGCCATTTGACGTCTTGAGCCAAAGAAGATGAGTGGCTTTCAGTTAAATGCTTTAAGGAACATTGAAGGTAAATCTGAGTGCTGCTGTAAACCAGCAAATCGTTAGCTCGGTGAATCCATACCACTGGGAGGCCAGCAACAAGCTAACTCCTTTAGGGGTCAGTAGTTGATTTGGACATTAATCTGGAGTATTCTTCAAACATGCAGGTATCCTGAACCACAGTCATGCCTTTCATTTCAGCAACTTGTGCAGCAGCTTCATTAGATATTCCTTTTTGCATCCAAATTACTCTTACGTCACCCCTTTTTATTGATTCATTTACTATTTTTGGTACTTCTTCAGATGGCCTGAATATCTGAACTATATCTATTTTGTCTGGCACTTCAAGAATTGACGCATAGGATTTTTTTCCAAGTATGCTTTCTGCACTAGGATTTACCGGTACAACATTATAGCCTACTGACATCATGAACTTGGGTACAATATGTGCCCATTTTGAAGGATCCTTTGAAAATCCAACGCATGCAATGGACTTGTATAAAGTTAAAATTTCAATAATCTTTTTATCATTAATCATGATTTTTTATTCAAATTTTTAATTTATAACTTTAACTTTATAATTTTTATTTAATAGTTTTTGAATATAAATTATTGACATCCTTCCACCCTTAAAAGGTTCCTGCTTCATAGAGTGGCAACTCGTAGACCTCCTTTTGAGTTCACTGTATCTTTCTACATGTGTGAATTCGAGTGTTCCTACTTTGATCGTTCTTAATTTTAAGATGTTTATGGCAGCATTTAAATCCCTGTTCATTGAAAGGTCACATGCATCACAATGTTCTGTCAGAGAGCTTCACGTTTCCACATTCAGAGCACATCTTTGAGGATAGCTCATAACGTCCTATTTCAATCAGTTCAGCATTTCTCCAAGAGAGTTTATATTTCAGCATTTCCTTGAACTGATCACCCCTGATCCGGTATGCTCTTTGCAAGATGGTGGTTTCGTTGCATCCCCTGAACATTTAAGCCTTCAATCACTGTGCCATAGTGCTTGGCTATCGCACATTATGGTTGAAATCCGTCATTATATCTCTTATCTGCTGATATATTTTCTGTGCTCTCTCTGGTTTATCCTGTTTTTCGACAGCCTTCTCTGTTCCCTTTTCAACTTCTTTTCGTGCTTCCTCATAGAATTCAGTGGTTCTACCTGCAATCCATCTTATAGCGTTGCAAATGCCCATGTCTATCCCAATGATGCCTGCTCCCTTTTCAGGAGCCTCAGTGGTTTCGTACTGTATGGATGCGTATAGTGGTCAACATCCTTCGTTACAATCATTTGCTTTATCTTTTCTAGTAGATATACCCCTATTTTATCCCATTAGAAAATTTTGGTATGATCAATTTTTTCCCGGCCTTGAATCTAGAGGGCAAGATAAAGTACTGATTGTCTTTCTTTGATTTTTGGTAATCCGTGTTGATTAGAATAAAATACAGAGTTTCACAAGGGAACGTTGTAGGCTCTGTGAATTGACCCCATTTAGCCATGTTACATCCTTTAATGCCGTGAGCATCTTCATGGTATCAAAAACGGTCAGCCCCTTGTCATCCATGTGTTCTGCATAATACTTATTTCTTACTTTGAGGAAATGGTTATACACCCACGGCATACCCCAAAGTGCTTTTCCATAAAATCTTCCGCTGTTTATTGGGATACAATCACACTTGAGCTTTAATCATTACTTATATAATATGTTAATTGTTTATAAATATAGTGATTCATCCCCTGCCTGAAAAGGCATGGGGGCTTTCTTGCTCAAATATTAGTAAATTACCAACTCTGGAGTAGTTAATTTTCATGAACCTTATATAATTTCAAAATAAACCGATGCTGCTGTCACAAACAAAATAATGCCAATGATATAGTCGAAATAAGCTGGGCTCAATCTTCTCAACGCAAAGCCTGTTGCAAATGAAGTGACAGTTACAACTGCCAGAAGTGAAGCAATTCCGGCTGATATGAATATTGTTACGATCAGTCCTATCTGGTATAAACTTAATGCTGATCCGGATAGAAGCAGTGGCATTATTGCAAAATCGGGCAGCACGCCCACTGCTAATGATGTATTCCCTGCAAAAGAACCTGAATTTCTTTCCATGAAGCCATTTATCACAAAATAAGCTCCAACAATTAAAAGCAAGATCAATCCGGTAAACGTTATGTACTGAACAAATTTACTCAGGAAAACTAGACCAACATAAAGAACAGCCATGGCTATAGCAGATGATAGTACGCCATGCAGCAGGGCTATCAATGCTGTGATGCTGTATTTTTTTGCTCTTGAAAATCTGCGGGTTTCAGAAATTACTGTTATTGGTAGCCAGTGGTCAGGTGCTACCATGTGAAATACTGCAATAAGCACTGCTACTGCTGTAATAAGCAGAAACTGATCTGACATGCCCTACCAATGACAGAGGAATTAATTAATACTACTATTTGTGGCGTGCCTACTATAGCTGAGGCGTGTAGGCTTCTCTTCTTGCGAAGATATGCTGCGCGCGACCATCTCCGAAGGGGCCTTTTGGCATGGTCCGATGGATAGCAAACCATGGGAACCGCCTTTACACACACTCTCAGTCCGAGAGCCTTCCATCAGAGTACTGTTCTCCAAGAAGGCATCATATGCTTTTTGGTTAACTTTCATCCAACCCATAGAGTGGGATTTCCCGCTCACTGTTGATAAATCTAACCAAGAAAAATATAAAAAGGCCAGTGATCCTTTCACATATAGTCTATATCTATTTTTTCCAATTCTCCTTCTATTTTTTCCAATTCATCTGGTTCAAGTTTCCACCCTATTGCCCCTACATTTGCTTCTGCCTGCTGTGGTGTTTTAGCTCCAGGTATCGGCACCACCTGATCATGCATTAACAACCAGTTAAGTGCTATTTGCGATACCGTTTTTCTCTTGTACTGGGCTACCTTTTCAAGGATTTTAAGTAAATTTGATATTTGTTTTATATTATTTTTCTTGAATAATTCATTACCAGACCTTATTTTATCTCTTGGCAGATTATTTTCATTATATTTACCTGTTAGCACTCCCTGAGCAAGAGGGCTCCATGCAATTATTGTGATCCCATTCTTTTTGCAATAAGGCATGACCTCTTCTTCAATTTCCCTTTGTAGCATATTGTACCTTACCTGGTTAGAAACAATACTTGTCCTAGATAGATAATTTAATGATTCTTCCAGATCCCTAACTGCAAAATTACTAACACCTATCGCTTTTATCTTTCCATCTTTATACAGTTCTTCCATTGCTTTCATGGTCTCCTTAAGTGATATCTGCTCCCAGGGATCAGGCCAATGGATCTGATATAAATCAATATACTTGACCCCTAACCGTTTCATGCTTAGCTCAACCGATTTTATCAGTTCATCGTGTCTTAAATGAGCACCATGAACCTTTGTGGCGATAATTATTTTATCACGGTCAATATCCTTAATTGCCTTCCCCACTATTATCTCAGAATGCCCTTTACCATAAATTTCAGCTGTATCTATAAAATTCACGCCTAACTCATAGGACCTGTGCACCGCTTGGATAATGTTATCATCATCAACATCATTGCCCCATTCCTTGTAGCTTGCTTGCCAAGTTCCAATCCCAATCCTGGATACTTTAATATCACTCTTTCCAAGATTTATATATTCCATACATTTTAAATGATTGATTTTACTATTTAAATTTAAGTCATTTTCTGCTCTGTTGAACAAATATCCCTGAGAGTGCTTATCATTCTCAGATCTCTTCTAGGATTTCTGATCAGTTCATCGCTTTCACCAACTGCTTTGCCCTCTGGTTCATGTAGTCGTATGCCCAGAACCTCTGGTATCCCTCTGCTTCCAGTCCTGTGGTACATCGGCTTACGCAATTCTCCCCAAACTTCCTCTTCACAGCGGAGAATATTCCTTCCGTGCCTGGCCACCTCATTCCATATTGCTCCTGATCCGCCCATTCCCTTTCTCTTGATAGTCCCTTATTGCCTGTCTTAGATCCCCTGCACTGGATGCATTCTTCCTGACCTTTATGACCGGCCTGGCTCCTATTAAATGCATGAGATCGTTGGTATCGAATGCACCGTCACAAAAGCACAAACTTTCACTCCTCTCAAGTGCTTCTCCGCAGTCTCGGGTTCAGATGTACCTGAACCCTCTATGTACACCTTTATTCCAATGATCTTCTTTGTCCGCACATCAACGGTGATTAGGAGATACTTTTGCCTTGCATCTGGATCACCATATCCTGTATGATCCTGCGTTGCCTGTCTTCATGCCTGTACCGTCGGTTGATCTGCATGTTCCAGGCCCGGTACCATGTCATGGATGCGGTACCATATGGTTGTATAATCGCCGTATTCAGGAGCCCCTTACTCTGCATTGATCTTGCAATACCGCGATAGTCAAGATGCTGCTTCCAGAGCATCATGAATTTC
>JARVJW010000135.1 GCA_029775955.1 Nitrososphaeria archaeon
ATATTATAGCTCCTTATAAAGGTCATCGTGGCTGTTTCTAACTCCATCCTCTTAGAAAACTTAACCACCTTTGGCTTGAAGCATTAGCCCATGAGTTTATCTGTTCTCCTTGGTTGCGACCTGTTGTTATCTAACATTGATTATCAAACAAATCACATTAAATTTGTAGCTTAACCCAATTCATCTAATTGTCTAATCCATACATTCTATTTGCAATATAGAATAAATCTTATCATTCACTAAAATTCAAAAAATATTGATGAGAAAAGTTTAAAGATGATAGCAAGACAATTTTTATAGATGATTTGCGAACTATGTGGTAAAGCTATAATAGGTAAACCATACAGGATTTATGTAGAAGGAGCTTATATGACTGTTTGTGAAAGCTGCGCTAAATATGGAAAACCTGCTGATTCTGTTAAACCATTAATAGGAAAACACGTAGATAAGGTAAAAAAAACATATCAAGATATACCGGAATATGAAATAATAGATAATTACGGGCAAATAATAAGAAATATTAGGGAGGAAATGGGGTTGACCCAAGATAAATTTGGTTTAAAATGCGGGATCAAACCGTCATTGCTTGCAAAGATTGAGCAACAGAGGATAATACCTGATTATCAAACACTAAGAAAGCTCGAAACTTCATTAAAAATAAAATTAATGCGCCAACCTACATCATTATGATTTTTTTGGAAGTAATAAAAAATACCGAAAATATAATAACAAACATGCCTTAAAAAGTCTAATAATGAGTAATTTGCATCTTAAATTAAGTCCAATGAAAAGCATTAGTGGATGCCCTTTAGATATATTATTACTTTTTTTAAAAGTGAATAACTTATGGGAATTTACAAATATTACAGAAAAAAGTGGTTGCGTAGTGAAAAGAAATGGATGAACGTATGGCAATAATAACTTATCCAAATGAATTCTGCAAGCAGGAAGCTTGGGAACTTGTTTTGAGTGCTGGTTATTCACCAATTGCAATATTTACATCAAAAAAATTTGGAAATGGGAAGTTAGGTTTACCATCGGGAAAAGCTAATTCTATAAAAGAACAAATACAACAGTTAGAGGCGGATTTTATTTTTGTCGATGATCGCATAAAAGCATCTCAGGCTTATGAACTTTCAAAATTCTTTGGTGGAATTAAGGTAATAGATAGGAATAAACTGATATTGGACATTTTTGAAAATAGGGCTGCTACTGCAGAAGCAAAACTTCAGGTTAAGCTTGCTGAATTAACTTATGAAATACCTCGAGTAAAAGATATGGTTAAAATACGAAGACAAGGTGAACAAACTGGAATGTTTGGATATGGCGCATACGAGGCTGATAAATATGTCAGGAGCCTCAGGAGGCAGATGCACGAAATATCAAGGAAACTTGACGAATTTAAAACAAGAAAGGCAATACAAATGAAAAAAAGACAAGAAGGAGATTTCTTTTTAGTTTCACTTGCGGGATATACAGGTGCAGGTAAAACCACAATCTTTAATTTAATGTCAAATCAAACAAAACCTATTACAGGGAAATACTTTACCACGCTTACAACCACGCTTAGAATGATTAATGGAATAGATGGTGCTTATATAAGTGACACAGTGGGATTCATAGAAAGGCTTCCACATTATATGATAGATTCATTTAAATCAACACTTGAGGAAATAACTTATTCTGATCTTGTTTTTCTGGTAAGTGATTACAGTTTACCTGAAGATGAATTTTACAGAAAATATAGAGCAAGTATTAATGTGCTGAAGGAACTGGGTGTGCCTTTGTCTAGGGTAACAGTGGTCTTAAATAAGGTTGATAAAAGGAAGGAAACATATAAATTTCAAGACAATGAAATTAGTAATTGGTTAGAAATTTCAGCAAAAAAAGATTATAATACGCAAAGCCTAAAATCCTCTATAATAAATTCTATGAAATTAGTGGAAAATAAGCCCCTATGAAGATTTTTGCTTTAAATTATCGACAAGCCACATAATGCCCATTGTTGTCAACATATATAAATTGCCCTTTTCATTACTAATCCTTTCAACATGACCCTCTTTTACCAGTTCACTTAGCCTTGAACTTACGGATTTTGATAAAACACCTAAATCGGAAGATATTTCCTGTATGCTTAAGCCAGAATAAGGGGTTGATGATAATAAGTATGAAAGTTTAGCTGCTGCAAGCTGAAGGCCTATTTTCTGCTTTAAGCTGAGACCTTCACTTGAAACCACACGTGGACCTTCTTCTGTGATTCTTATAAAATTGCCAAATTTATCGATCAAATCTTTTGAATCGTATTTCAAATATATTTTTTTAGCCAGATCCAATTCAGGTAAATTTTTGGCTAAAAATCTGTTAATGGTTTCGTATATTGAATTAGCATCTCCAGTAAATGAAGCCTTTAGGGAACCATATTCAATATCAACCCTCACCTGGTTTTCACTCATATTTATATTTCACCTTGTTTAATCAACTGGTTCATAACCACCGTAGCGGAACTTACGTATACATATTCCCCCCTATCGCTTTTAAACCTTCTTATTTTGCCATCTTTTGCAAGTCTTAATAATGTAACAGCTACAGTTTGTTTAGGGTACACCATGCCATAGTTATCTAAAATTTCTTTTACTTCAGCAAGCCTTCTGGGCTTTTTACCCCAATCAACAGAAAAAAACTTAAGTATATTTATCGAAAGGGGACCATTCGGGTCGAGCGAAACCTGAGGTAACTGGTCAATTTTATCAGCAGTTGTTTCATTTTCCCCAGCCTTGTTAATAACGTTTGCCACCGATTCCCTTTGACCAGTACGCTGTTCATTTTTGATGTTGTAAGGTGCGCTTGATGCTTCATTAAGCATTTTCATTGCTAATGTGCTCAAAAATTCTATATCCTGTTTTTGCCCACTCACCTCGATCTCATTTACACCTATTTTCAGCTTTATTCTAGCATAATCGTATGACATATTATTTGTAACGAAAATATGAAATATAAACTTTTTTATAAAAAGTTACTGTCAAATTAAGGTTAATGTGATTTACTTTTTTGAATTGAAATATTATTATATTCTAATTACATTTATTACAATTAATAGGTTAATAACTTTAAACTATCAGAAAAGCTTATTTAAAGGCCAAGTGGCTATTATCAGCATGCCAACTCATGGCAGCATAACAAAAGCGGGTAAAGTTAGAGGTCAAACTCCAAAGCTTAAAGGTAGAGAGAGACATAATTTAACACCCAGGTTAACATTAAAGGGAAAGTATCAAAAAAGGATAATTTTAAAAAGGAAAGCTGGGCAAAACTGGCCATTTTCATCCTAGGATTTCGTTTAAAAGTCTGACAAATTCCTCGCCAGTACGGGGCATAGTTTCCTTTTCTCTTTGAAGTATTCTTTCTAAATTACTTACAGCATTAATAATTGCGCTTCTTAAACCCCAACCTTCACCTATTATTGAATTTTTATAATTAGGTCCTACCACTTGAAGTCTCACCTCAAAATGCATCCTTCCCCTGCCCTTTAGTTCACTATTTCTTATGTAAAATGTAATTGTAGAATTGTTCAGAAACTTAGCATATTTTCTTATCAGATTTTTTACCTTTTCATTTATAACTTCCCTATCAAAATCAATATTTTGCATGTCGTTTTTTGTGCTTATTTGAACAAAAATTCTTGTACCATATTCAGGGGGAATAGCTATCTGTTTAAGTATATCTTCTTTTGTAATTATACCGACCAGTTGGCCATTTTCCATTACTGGGACAGAAGAAAATGAATTTTCCACCATAAGTTCAAACGCCTGGGCTACATTTAGATCATGATTTAATGTCTTAACGTCAGTGCTCATAATGCTCTTTATTCCTTGGTCAGCAATGTACTTGAATTCTCCCAATCTTTTATCTCTCCTTTGCTTAAAATTTGATTTTATCACTTTTTCCACAATATCATGTAATGAAACTATCCCAACTAGTTTATTACCGTCCATAACCAGCAGCCTGCCTACCCCATGTTTTCTCATCAAAGCTAACCCCTGCCCCACTGTTGTTTTAATATTTATCTTAACCGGATTGGGCGTCATTGCCACCTTTAAATTTATTTTTGCTAAGTAGTTTGAAAAGTTTTTAATTAAATCATCTGCTAGCACTCCGCCCTGGTATATGTCATCTGGATCAGCTACAGGTATCAATTTAAATCCACTTTCAACCATCAATTTTGCTATTTGTTCAGGTGATTCTTTCCCAGTTATTTTAGGTGCCTTCTGCATTATATTTTTTATTTTGGTAACTGATAGGTCGGAGTTAAACCTGTAGGCTAAAGACTCAGTAATTATGCCGGCATATCTTTGGCCATTAACAACTACTAGATTCCTTTGGTATTTAAAAAGATTTTGAATCTGTGATACTGTGCTTTCTTCATTTACAGTTATCAGGTTTGTTCTTATAAGTTCTTTATTGACCATATTTATTATCTGTTATGCGCTATTTATAATATTTTGTGCGATATATGCTTTGTCTCATATGTTAAAAGCTCGGCTTAAACATTGAAAAATTAGTGCTTTATTACAAATAATCCTCATTATATTTTGTTCATGTAATATAGTTATGGCATATGCTTTGTTGTATTAATTAAAAGTTGGGCTAATTATTTAAAAATTAGGATAAATTGCCGATTTAAAATAAATAATTCCTTTAATTTAAATTTGGAACTATTAACAAATTAACTATTTTTTGATATATGCAACAAAGCAATTTATAGTAAAACTTTATAAATGAGTTTAAATACCATTACTAGTATGACTAATGAAGAAGATGAAAAGACTGTGACCATAAAAGGCATCAGGAGTGATCTGTTCAAAAAAGTAAAGGATCTAGCTTATAATAGTGGCAAGACGATAGGCGATATGACAAATAAAGCATATGAAACTCTTGTTTCAAGCGCTCAAGGTATTGAAGAGATTTCTAAATCGTTTCAGCTTGGAATAAATACTTCAAACGTAATAATTATTGCAAATATGAAAGATATTAGCATAAGCGGAGAAGAAATAGTAAAAGAAAACAAAAGGGTGCTACTGAAAAATATTGATGTTTTAAAATTAACCGGTTTTACTGATGAGATACTTGACAAGTACATTGAACGGATAAAGGATGTAAAGGAATTGCAGGTTGAGGGTCAAATTTCAAAAATAAAATTATTATCAAAATGTACAAATATTTTAAAAGTATCATTTTCTTAATAAAACAAGTTTGCAAGATATCAATTCATTTATAAAAATTGGGGTTGATGATACAGATTCACCGTATGGTATGTGCACAACTTATGTAATGCATAAAATAATACAATCGATAGAGGAAAATGGCGGAAAACTCTATGGTTTCCCAAACTTGGTAAGACTTAACCCTTCCTGTCCATATAAAACCAGAGGAAATGCTGCACTTTCCGCAGCATTTATTGTAGAAGCTGGTAATGAAAGTAAATACTTGGATATAGCCACAGATATGGTATTTAAATTATCAGAAATTAGCCATCCAAAAACCAATCCGGCTGTTTTAATGCTTAAAGGTGAACTAGTTCCAATGGATATTGTGGAATTTTCCAGAAACGCTGTAAAAAGGATATTAAATATTGAATCTGCACTCAATTTTATGAAAAAATATGATATAAATGGTGTAGCAATAAATGGTTCCAGAGGCTTAGTAGGCGCAATGGCTGCATTGGGATACGATTTTCCGTCTGGATATACATATGAAATTATAGCCTATAGATCAGAAAACATGTGGGGAAAACCAAGGGTCATAGATAGGGAAAGTGTGATAAAAATGGACGCACAAACTCAAAATTGTACTTTTGATAACTATGATTATTATAATGATGAAATCAAAATAGCCCCACATACACCGTGCCCAGTTCTCGTTGGTATAAGGTCAATTGATTACAAATGCCTTAAAATAGCTCTAAAATCACTAAAATTTGATGAAAGCATAGTTGGATACAGAATATATAAAACTAATCAAGCAACTGACGATCATATAATTCCTATAACATATATAGAACAAATAGAGCCATACACATCAATAACAATTGAAGTAAAAGTTAAGAGCTTACCTTCAACTGAAAAGGGTGGCCATACATTTTTATATGCAGAAAAAAATGGCAAAGAACTCAGATTGGCAGCATATGAACCCACAAAACAATTTAGAAACATAATTATGCAGCTCAGACCAGGGGATAAGATAAGAGTTTATGGATCATATAACCCTAAAGAGGGTGAACCTAAAACTCTTAATCTGGAGAAAATTGAAATTTTAGAAATTGCTCAATACGGTAAATTTTTTAATCCAGTTTGTCCTGCGTGTGGCCATAGAATGAAATCTGAGGGCAAAGAAAAAGGTTATCAATGTCCAAAATGCAAATATCGCATGACCGGCTCAAAGGAGCTTAAATTTGAAAACAGGGTAATATCAATTGGCATGTATGAAGTCCCATCAAGGGCAAGAAGACATTTATCTAAGCCTTTTTATTTAACGGTGAAAAAAAATTGAAAGGTAAAGTTAGAACAATTGAGGTTAATGCCTTTGTACATGAAACAGAAGATTTGCAAAAAATAGAATCCTCAGTTAAAAATTTAATACCTGAAGCTTCAATACAGGAGGAAGATTTGAAAGGTCACTACGGAACAATAATTAAAAAAATTAATCTAAAGTTTAACGGGCCAGGCAGTGATCAAAAGCTAACAAGCCTATTTTCTAAAATAGACGCATTTAAGAGAGGTGATATATATTCCCAAATAATTAAAGGTATGGAATATAACAAAATTTATATTAGAATTGATAAGCAAGAATTAGTTAAAAATTTAATTAAACTGAATGGGGACAATCAAATAAAAATTATCATTACATTTTATTCTGCACGTGACGCTAGAGAATATCTAGCCGAACAGGGCAGATAAGCCTTCAATAGCTTCTCCACCCTTCTTTTCTTCTTCCTTGTTTTCTGTAGGCTGAGGGACTTGCTGCTGTGAAGTTGTAGGTGCTTGCTGCTGTGTTGGCGCAACTGTTGTTGCAACTGCACTTTTCAATACATCATCAATATTTACTTGTTTTAGCGCTGCAACAAGTGCTTTAATCTTAATATCATCTGTCTCTGCACCTGCAGCCTGAGTAACTTTTTTCAAATTTTCCTCAGATATCTCTTTACCTGCACTATGAAGAAACAAAGCAGCATACACATAATCCATCTTTATTCAACCACTTACACATCTATAGCTTCTATATATAACCTTATCGCCAAGTTCGGCTGTGGGACAAAATTCCACAAATGGGGTCCCCACACCGTCGTGCATGGGCACGGCGGTTAGCCGGCGCTATATGTATGAAAGGACGAATTTTTTAACTTCACTTTTTATAGCATGGCGGAACTGCACAGCGCCGACATTCAGGCCAAGCTGAAGGACATAAGCTATTACATAAGAATACCTCAAGGAGCACCCGAAGAAGGAGATGGACTGGAGGACCTATGAGCAGCAGTACGCCAGAAGGATAAAGGAAGGAGGCCATGATGATGCTGGAGCCGCTGATACACGAAGCCGTGACCACCATAGGGGTGTACCAGGAAGGTGAGACAAAGGGAAGGCCGGAGATGCTCACCCTTGAGCAGAAGGTCAAGATGCTGCTGACAAGCAGCTGGTAGGTGAATCAAACAGGATGTTTGCCAACATGCTGGATATATTCTCCATGGTGTCCGGGATGGATGTGTCGTATAAAACGGTGGAGAGGCTGTATTCCGATGGCATGATCATGATGGTGCTACACAACCTGCTCATGCTAAGAAGAAAGGAAATGGGGTCACCGTGTCCGACGCCACCGGCGATTGGACAGGCTACTTCCTGACCATCAAGAAGAACTATGAGTTGTATGCTAAGAAGCTTAAGGATATGGCAAATGTCAATAAGGAAAAAGGCAGCTTTTTGCCTACATGTTAGCCATAATGGGCTTGAATGATGTACATCTTGTTCAAGCCAGAAATGAATGCCTTTGACAGGGCAATGCTAACATGTTGATACTGATACAGAAGGCTTGGCAGGCACTGTATGTAGGCTCCCCCCTGTTTGGCGGGAAGGTGTACATAATCCCAAATTCAATGTTAAATGGTTTCCAGAAGTAGGGCACTATCAAAGAGTTTGTAGCTAAATAAAATAGCATGAATAATATCATAAGAGGAGCAATTCCGACAATTTGCTGCAGACAAGATGTTGGGCATTGCCCAGATGCGTGATGACAGAATTTAAAACTATGCACCGGTTTATGGCACAATCTATTCAACTTTGATAGGTAACCATGCAATGTGTCCACACCCATATTATGGAAAAGCTTAGGACTACGAGCCACAAGAGGAAGTGCCTCACGGACATGCAGAGCGCGATAAGGTATGCTATTGAAGTTGCCTATGAAATGGCTATACATTATTACAATAGGATATCTTCGCCAATTGCATTGAGGTCAAGCCGTGGTTCGTGTCAAACTACGATTATGCGATTCACCACCTCAACCCCGTTTCTGCCATTGCCTGATAATATAAGAAGAACCATCATGGCTAGCTGTTCAAGGTGACAAAGTGAGGGTAACGCTCCAGCCCGGGCATTACGCTTATGTCCCAATAAACACTGAGAACAAGCACTTCCTGGCATGCAGCAAGGGCAAAGCTTAGAGCTCTTGCTGACTGACAATTTTGTATGTGTTAACCATATCGGAAATGACCCTAGCTTCGTGGCGCAGGACTTCACTATAGATTTCACGTTTGCTGAGTGACGGCAGGCCTGTGCTGAAAGGAACTGACACACAGAGCATTTATAACATAGCGCACATACAGAACGACTTCTCCAGGAGGAGGAAGAGCCTACATAAGCACAATAGGCAGAAGAACTGCGTCAATGATGCCTTGCTACTGTGAAGGAAAACCCAGGCGCATCATTTGTATTTGAAGACTAGTGGAAACAACAGGAAGTTCAGGACAAAGTTGAACAAATGAAAGGCTTTACCAGAAGATGATTTAATACAAGTCCTCATTCAAGACCGTTTACGTGAACCCAAGAGGGGCTTCAGAGTGTCCTGTCTGTGGTGATAAGCACCAGGCTTGGGGGATATCGAAATGCGAAACCTGTGGTGTGGACTACGACAGGCTTGCCATAACCCTGCGGCTACCGTGAGTGCGGATGGCCTTCTTTGAA
>JARVJW010000043.1 GCA_029775955.1 Nitrososphaeria archaeon
GAGTGGCACGGCCAAAGCACTAACTGGATTTTCCATAATCTCATTTATCATAGTAGGATCACTTTAACTCAGCGAACGGGAAGTCCCCTTGACAAGGGGATGAAAGCGAGTGCTTTGTTGCATTAATTAAAAGCTGGGCTAATTATTTAAAAATTAGGATAAATTGCCAATTTAAAATAAATAATTTCTTTAATTTAAATTTGGAACTATTAACAAATTAACTATTTTTTGATATATGCAACAAAGCAACTAATTGGAAATGTTTATAAGATTCCATTGCATATTAAAATCTGAAAATGACTTCCTATGAAGTTTTGGAAATGGTTATAAATAAACTGAATTTGAATTCTTCACTTAAAGAAGAGTTAAAGCAGTTTGCCGGAAAGACATTTCAGTTTAAGCCCAATAACAGCGCAGAGTATTATGTCAGTTTTAGCGCAGACGGGGTGGCGCAAATTTCCCGAGGAAGTAACCAGAAGCCAGACACTGTTATTTCAGCTGACGAACAGGTTCTCAGTGATGTGATAACTGGCAAAACAGATGCTGTCAGAGCATTCTTTATGGGCAAACTTAAGGTTTCTGGAGACGTTTTCCTTTCGCAGAAGCTTGTTTCAATTGTGAAGAAAGCTATCCAGTGAAATAAATTGGAAATCAATAAGGTTGCAATAATAGGTGCAGGTGAAATGGGTCACGGGATAGCAGAGCTCTTTGCTATGAGAGGTTATTCCGTGAATTTGATAGATGTAAGCCAGGACGCCCTTCAAAAGGCCCTGCAGAGTATAAGGGAAAGCCTTGGAAAATTTGTCAAGAGGGGAACTATGACCGAAGATAGCATGGAGGGCATAGTGTCCGGCATAAGGACCTTTACAAAAATAAATGAAGGAGTGAATGATGCCGACTTGATTATTGAAGCAGTGCCTGAAAAGATGGAAATAAAGGAGGCTGTATTCAAGGAAATCAGTTTATATGCTAGGGCTGATGCCATAATAGGCTCAAACACTTCAAACATTAGGATAACTGAGCTTTCAAGGAGCGTATCAAATCCATCTAGATTTCTGGGGGTACACTTCTTTAATCCGCCTGTTATAATGAAGTTGGTGGAAATAATTCGGGGTGACGATACAGGTGAAGTTGTAGTCAATAAAGTGTATGAAGTGATAAAGGGGTTGGGCAAGGTGCCTGTAAAAGTAAAAAAGGATGTGGCAGGCTTTATAGTAAATCGTATATCAGCACCTGAAATGCTTTACTTCTGCATGATCCTTGATAAGGGCATTGCCAAACCGGAAGAAGTTGACATGTTTGCCAGATCACAGGGACTGCCAATGGGGCCTTATGAGCTAATGGATTTTGTGGGGCTTGATGTGGTTTATGATTCAATGATTTACTATGCCAAAGAAATTTCCCAGGATTATGCCAAGTGTAACACGATAAAGCATATGGTGGAAAAGGGTTACCTGGGCAGAAAGGCTGGCAAGGGATTCTACCAATGGAGTTCAGGGAAAGCAATTATTGGTTCAGCAATTCCCACGGATAAGGTAACCCTCATGGACGTGCTTGTGCTTGAGGTAAACGAGGCTGTCAAGCTTATAGAGCTAGGCGTGGCTTCCCCTGATGATATAGAGACAGCTGTCAAGCTGGGGCTCAACAGGCCATTTGGCCCAATTTCAGTGGCACAAAGTATGACAAGTTCAGAAGCAAAAGAAAAATTAGATCAGCTTTCAAATGAATTTCAATGTAGCATTTTTGAGCCTGCTGCCAGCATAAGGGACGGCAAGCTCAGGGATGCCATCGGGGGCAGGCTCCAACAATCAGCCCCTAAACAGCAACCCACATCTCAGCTACCTGAAGGATATAAGGTAATAAGCGTGGAGAAAGTTGCAGACAAAATTATGAGGATAAGCATTAACAGGCCGAAGCTCAATTTGTTAAACCTTGATGTAATAAATGAGCTTGACAGGACAATAGATGAGTTGTGGAATGACCGGGAAACCTTTGTGATTATTATTACAGGATCTGGAACAAACTTTTCTGCTGGGGCTGACCTCAGCACGTACTTTGCTGACGGAGTATCATTTATGGAATTCTCAAGGAAGGGGGAAAGGGTTTTTCGCAAATTAACTGAAATTCCCAAAATAGTCATAGCCTCATTGAAAGGTTATGTGCTAGGTGGTGGGTTCGAGCTGGCGCTTGCGTGTGATATCAGGGTTTCAACCAGCAGTTCCATGATGGGATTTCCTGAAGTGACGTTGGGGCTTGTTCCAGGCTGGGGTGGCACGCAGAGATTGACCAGGTTGGCTGGTGCATCAAGGGCCATGCACATGATACTCACTGGTGAAAGGATCACTGGCAAGGATTCATACGACATCGGATTGGTTTCAAAGCTTTTTGATGATGACATCGATGGAGAAACGTTGAAATACGCTCGGGGAATATCATCGTCATCTGCTCCAATAGCAGCTGCTATGGCAAAGAAACTCATTAACAAAGCTGCAGAGGTTCCTGAAGACGTAGGGCTCGATCTTGAATCAACAGCAATGGGCGTGTTATATGGGACAGAAGACCTGAAGGAAGGAGTTTCAAGTTTGCTTGCAAAGAGGAAACCCATATACAGGGGGAAGTGAATAAATTTTGGAGGCATACATTGTTGATTACCTGAGGTCGCCATTCTCAAGGTCTAGGCCAAAGGAGCCTGAAAATGACATTTATAATGGATTGCGCATGGATGAAGTTCTAGCATCCCTGATCAGGCAAATGGTTCAGAAAAACAGGATAGACTCTACCGATATAGGTGATGTTATAACTGGTTGTGCATTGCAGGTGTCAGAAAACTGGCTGTACGGGGGGAGGCACCCAGTTCTCCTTGCTGGCCTGCCAGTTCAGGTTCCTGGCATGGCCATAGACAGGGCGTGCTCTTCATCCCTTGCAGCTATAGTTACAGGTGCAATGGAGATAGATACTGGAAATTCAGGGATAGTGCTTGCTGGAGGAATGGAGCACATGACTCATGTGCCGCTCAGTGATAACCCTCATGTAGCTCCAAGCTACAGGTTGCTTGTGAGGCCAGAATACATGAAGTATAACATGAATGTTGGATATATAATGGGTTTGACTGCAGAAAAGCTTGCAGCAGTGAGTGGAATAAAGAAGGAGAATATGGACCAGTGGTCTTACAGGAGCCACAAGCTTGCGTCAGATTCCATTGAGTGGCTGTCTGGAGAACTTATGCCTATTGCTGTAGAATATAAGGGCAAAAACATAACAGTTGACAGAGATCAGAGCATAAGGGCAGATACTTCCATTGAGCAAATAAGGGGCCTTCCGGCATCATTCTTACAGGGAGGGGTAATAACTGCTGGAAACTCCTCCCCTCTAAATGCTGGGGCTTCCCTAGTGATGCTTGCTTCTGAGAAAATGATTGACAAGTACAGGTTAAAGCCTATGGCTAAGGTGAAGTCTGCGGGCTGGGCTGGGGTTGAGCCTGATTTGATGGGGAAGGGGCCTGTGCCAGCAAGCAAAATAGCACTTGAAAAAGCTGGATTAAAAGTAAATGACATTGATTTCTGGGAGATAAATGAAGCATTTGCTGTTGTTACCATTTATGCAATAAACGAACTAGGAATTGATCCTGACAGGGTAAACGTTCATGGAGGTGCTATAGCAATAGGTCATCCACTTGGAGCTACAGGAGCCAGGATAGCAGGAACTCTGGCAAGAATTTTAAATGAAAAGCGTGGGAAGTACGGCGTAGCAACGTTGTGTGTGGGCGGTGGGCAGGGCTATTCCGTAGTGCTTGAGAGGGTTGAATGAACTTGGATTTTAACCTGCCTGAAGATGTTGAAGAAGCAAGGCAAAAAGCGAGAAAATTCGCTAATGATGAATTTAAGGAAGAAATAGCGCAAACTCATGATCATGAAGAGCTTTACCCTTATGAACTTAGGAAAAAGGCGTTTAAAGCTGGGCTTGTCAGGATAGATAATCCATGGAATATGTTGCTTACTATGGAGGAATTCTGCAGGGTTGACCCTGGACTGGGACTTTCAGTGCTTGCCTCAGTTTTTGGCTCAGAACTGCTTCTACTGTACGGGACTGATGAGCAGAAGCAAAAATATATGGAACCTGTACTGGATGGCAGTAAGATCAGCGCGTTAGCGGTAACTGAGCCAGGGGCTGGCAGCGATGTTGCAGGCATCAGCACTAAACTCGAAACATCAAATAATGAGTTTTTACTAAACGGCCAGAAGATGTTCATAACAAATGCTACAATAGCTGATTTCTTTTATGTGCTTGCAAGGACTTCGCCTCCTCCTTCAAAGGAAAAGCGTCACCACGGGATGAGCGTTGCAATTGTTGACAGGCAATGGCCAGGCGTTTCAGTTAACAAGTTAAAGGGCAAGCTGGGAATGAGAGCAACAGACACGGCGGAAATTAAATTTGACGGAGTAAAAGTCCCGAAGGAGAATATAATTGGTGAAATAGGAAAGGGGTTTTACTATATAATGACATTTTTTAACATAAGCAGAGTTTATGTGGCAGCTCAATCTGTCGGGATAGCTCAGGGTGCCCTTGACGAGCTTCTGAACTATGCCAAAAATTTAGGCTCCAACGAAGAGAGCATGCAATTTATCTTGGCTGAATCTGCAGCAAAGATTGAAGCCGCACGCCTGCTGACTTATAAAGCCGCATGGCTTGTATTCCAATTCAACCCTGATCCAGCATTAACTAGCATGGCTAAGTACTTTTCAGCTGAGGTTGCAAACTCTGTAACTGAAAGCGTACTGGAATATATGGGGCAGAAGGGCCTGCTTTCCAAGCTTGAGAGGCTGTACAGGGATTCAAAGATAACTGAAATATGGGAGGGCACAAGTGAAATTGAAAAGCTGGTTATTGCGAGGACCCTTGTGAAGAGGGCGATGCAAGGTGATCAAATTGTTAAATGAAGAAATGCAGCTATTAAAACAAGTGATTGAGGAGTTTTCAGAAAAGGAGATAGACCCAGTGGCCTTAAGTATCGAAAGGGAGGGGTTAACCAAGGAAGTTTTGAACAGCTTGGCTGAAAAGGGATTTCTAGGGGCACTGGCACCAGTTGAACAAGGTGGGGCAGGGCTTGATGGCAGAGGATATTCTGTGCTCCTCGAGGTGCTTGCCAGGCACTCGCCTTCAGTTGCAATGTACGTATTTTTGCAAAACTCCCTATTCATTAATCCCCTGCTAAAGTATGGGTCAAATGAACTTTCTCAGGGTGTGATCCCACTGATAGCTTCTGGGAAGTCTTCAGGAACATTTGTAAATTACTTACTTACAGGTAATGAAATAACCATCGATGGCTCTATCATATATGGGGTTGCAAATCATATTCCTAATGGCAGCGCACAGATGTGCCTGGTGCTTGCAAAATCTGCAAGTGGTGGCCAGCTTGTGCTTTTGGATAAGGGCTTTAAAGCTGTAAACGACTCAAGAAAGCTCGGGTTCCGTGGCCTGAATTTTTCGTCTATATCCTTTGACGGTGCAAGTGCAAAGTCAATTTTGATAAGTGAAAACGCTGAAGCCGAAATCATGAAAATTTACAACGAATCAGCATCTTACATTTCTGCAATTGCACTTGGAATAGGCGGGGCCGCGCTTGATATGGCAGTAAGCTATGCAAAGGAAAGGCAGGCCTTTGAATCCCGCCTGATAGAATTTCAGCCAATCGCCTTCTTGCTGGTGAAACTTATTTCAGAATTTAACGTGTATGAAAGATACTTGTACGGCATATCAAGTGTAAAAGATAGCATGATGTTGAAGGAACTTGCGCTTGATTTTTCCAGAAGGGCTTCGAGGACATCTCTGCAGGTACATGGGGGGTACGGTTATATAGAAGATTCTGGAATAGAAAGATTCTACAGGGACAGCATGGCACTTGAGCTGCTGACTGGATCCTACACACGCGATAGGGTGGAACTATCAAAGGAGCTTCTTGGAGTAGAAAGTGCTAAATATTAAACTCATTTAAGTAAAAGTACGTTCCCTTTGCCACTGCACAAAGGTTTCCCTTTCCATCATATACGTTTGTAATTGTAAACGCAATGCTTTCTCCACCTTTTAAAATTGATGATTCAGCTGACACCTTGCCTTCTGAAATTGGTCTCAAATATGAGACACTCAAATCAACTGTGACTTCATTTTTGCCAAGGTTATATGAAAGAGCTGCACACCCGCCAGCAGCATCAGCAAGGGCGGCTGTCACACCACCATTCAAAATGTTGCCAAATCTAGTGAGCTCCTTTTTGTAATTTAAAGAAAGCCTGCACGACCCTGCTTGTATTTTTTCCACCCTGACGCCCAGCAGTTTCAGAAATGGGTCATTTTCAATAAATTCCTTAAGTACACCAACTTCCATGGGCTAACAATATAAGTTAAAATAATAAGCATTACTTATTAATTAGATATATTTTTTATGAGCTATTGACAAGCAATTTATTAACAGTGATCGGGAAAACCCACGCCTTTCACTGTAGATCAAAATTTGCCCATCTGACGGTTGTCACCTTCTGCCATATCAGGTATGACCCATAATATTGACGATAGCATTACGCTCTACTTCAGCACATCAACTATGCCCCTATCTTCTAAGCTATTTAGCTTGACCCACATATAGGAGAACTGCCAGGTATAGCTTTGACGTTAGCCAGGAACCAGTTGATCATCCTGTAATATGTCTCTATGCCCCATCTGCGCCTGAACAGCTTCCCTGCTTCAGGTTAGTGTTTGTGGCAAATATGGAGCTCTATGTGCCCAATCCTGTTCCGACCATTAAGTGCTACTACCCTGAATGTGGCTTGCTCATCATCACTCCTCTTGTGCCCCTGTTGGTGTACATGAAGTCATCCCCGTTAGTGATGCCTGCATTGGGCATCCTCATCACGAACTTCAGGCCAAGCGACTGCAAGCAGTTGATTACATCTACCGAAAAGTAGCCAACAACAGTGATTAAACTTTATCCCCAGCTCAAACGCCCTTGATTCCCAATTTCCTATGGGCGTCACTGCAAGGGTTAGCTTACTGACCATAACGCTTTCGTACTGGTAAGCCCAGTGCGTTACATCCTTTGGCCTGGTGCCCACGACGCCTTCCGCGTGAGGGTCTCCATAGTACATGCCAATCAACTGCAACAGTTAGTTTGTCCTTCAGTGTGCTCATCTTCTTCATATCCTTAACTACGTCATCATTCAAGCTAAGTACATCAGGATCCTTGAGGTTGTTCCTGATTGTCTGCCCATACAACCAGAGGCCGTGCCCTCAACATGAGTTCATTATTTATGCAGCCATGAGGGCCCTGATGACAGAATAACTATCCCTTGCACGTATGTCTAGCGCTTCATTGAGCCTCTCCTTAACTTATAAAAGGTACTTCCCAACATTTGACCGCAGGATGGTAGTTAGGTTGTTTATCATAATGATTACTAGATTGCTATCCTACATAAAGTTTTGATCTACTGTGAAAGGCGTGGGTTTTCCCGCTCACTGTTGATAAACTGACGCGTAAGTCTGGCAAGCGAAACTGGCTTTTATAATCAAAATATTGCAGATATCATTATCTAGATCGGGTTATAGAAAAAATGAAGGTTTTAATGAATAAACATCACGAGTGTAATATATAATTATCCATATCGGTCATTAGAGAAGCCAATTTACTGATAAATTTAGACGACCTGTAAATATGAAATTCGTCCTTCAGAGTATCGTAATCTTTATGAACGACATAAACAGAATTATTATTCTGGTAAACCAGAACCTTCGAAGGGAGATCTAGGCCAATGTCAAGATTCTCTTCAATAAGATATGTTCCCACTAAGGGAGACCCAAACAATATCACCTTTTCTGGCCTAAGTGTGAGACCAACCTTTACAGCATTCTCATGATGGTCAATGGTTATAAAAACTGTAACATTCCTTGAGTTAAGAAATTCATATATCTTATTTCATGTTTCATCAAAATTGTATATGCTTTTTATCTTATGCAGATTCACCATTTTATTTCTATCTTGAATGGCATTACTGAATAATTAAGCCTTGCTATTTAGTTCAATAGTTCTGCAAGTATAGCATCTCTTTTAGAACAATTTATTTAGGGCCCTATTATGGATTTTAGTAAAGAACAAACCAATGAAGCCCAACAGGAAAGGCACAAGGAAGCTATATAAGTTATCCTCTAAAACCTTAAATCAGAACATTGCTATACCATTCCAAATATGCAATCAAGAGCATAATAAGGCAAGTCAACAATGCAACTGGCTAAAAAGCACAACATTGATGTCCCATCTCCTGATTCTTCGCAAGCTGGATTATGCTGTAAGCGATTAACAGGCAGAAGTATTATGTGAAGGATGGCCATAGACAGCACAGAGACATGGCAAGAACTACAAAGATGTAACAAGAGGCAAGATAAATACTGACAAATTTCACACGTTTGCTACAATAAGCGTTGTTGGCAAGGATGAGGGCGTGAGGCTAACGCCCTTCCAGTTACCAGGCTTAATGTATAATTGCTTAAGCCCCTGTTGCTCCTCATGGCCAGGGGGTTCTTCACCATTATAGGTTGCTGGAAGGGCTTTATAATTCTGGAAGAACGAGAGGGTCATAAGGCAATACAAAGCTGTCGCTGTAATTGATTACACCACGGTAAAAGAGGGATTGCAAGAATGGCAAGCCTGAGGACAGATATATGGCATTTGCAACAAACCTGAATTTTGATAGCGCTGAACATATGATAAGTGCAATCCTTGAGGAGTACAGGTGGTACATAGAGACTTCATACATGGTTTAAGAGGCCATCAAGCAGGAATTTTGTTGTAAGGGTGGTTTACTTGCAGTAATCTTGTACAATGCTTGTACCAAGGGAGCGATCACAATATGCAACGGTATATTAATTCAGGCGCGCCGTTTAAAAGGTGATAAGGGAAGGAACTGGTAACTAAATGGTAGCGCACGATGAGGTTTAGCTGGAGCTAAATGGGTAAAATTTAAGTTTAATTTTCTAGCATTAGCATATTTTTCAATTATGCAAAGCTTATCTAATTAGAAGTGAAATATTGCTACTTGCGGAAGTACTGTATTTATTCTGCTCTGTTGAACAAATATCCCTGAGAGTGCTTATCATTCTCAGATCTCTTCTAGGATTTCTGATCAGTTCATCGCTTTCACCAACTGCTTTACCTTCTGGTT
>JARVJW010000191.1 GCA_029775955.1 Nitrososphaeria archaeon
CAGGTTTAGGGACGGTATCATAATTTTTCTCTCTTCATGGCTGAACTTTATCCCCTGTGCTGGAATGGTTCACGCTACTAACTTTCTTTGCTTCCCTGTTCCTTGCATATTTCTTCAATATCTGGTTGGATATAATTGACTTCAGTCCAAATTGTTTCACGTCGGCTGAAGATATTGAATGATATTTTATGGCATATTCTGCTATTTTCCATGCCTTATCAAGTTCAATCAAGAAATTACGGTTATGCTTTCTATGTTAAAACATGCTTTTTTCTGCTCCTCAATGTATTATAATTTTAATATGCTTTAATTGTATATAAATATATCGCAATTTATCCACATCGCAAGCTCAGTGGCTTTTTTGCTCAAATATTTTGCAAGGAAATTGTGATTAAAACATAATAAGGATGCCTGTGGCCATTTATGCCGACCTCGATGATATTAAGGAAGAGCCGCCTGAACAGTGATGTGGATTATGAGAAATGAGAGGCCTATTTATGCAGTATTGTTATCCGGAGGAAAGGACAGCAATTTTGCTATATTTGAATCATACAGGCGCACGGGGCTACTGCCATGCTGCGCCATAACGATCTTTACCAATAAGGATGATACGGTTTTCCACTATGAAAACACCTCATGGGTTGAACTTCAGTGCGCTTCCATGGGCATACCCTGGATACCGGTAAAAAGCATTGAAGAGGGATTAATGATAGCGCAAAGTAATTATTTAGTAGAAGAATTAGTTACTGGTGGCATATTAAGTAACTTTCAGAGAAAAAAGTTTTCCGATGCTGCTTCTCAATTTAACATAAAAACCATCAACCCATTGTGGGGAATTGACCAGGAAGCATACATGAGACAACTGGTTAGTAATGGCTTTATTTACATAATTGTAAAGGTTGCTTCCCTTGGACTTGGCAGGGAATGGCTTGGAAGGAAAATGGATCAGGAAGCGACGGAACAACTGATAAAACTTTCAAAAAAGTACAGGTTTAATCCTTCTCTAGAAGGGGGGGAGGGTGAAACCTTTGTGCTCTGGATGCCTCTTTACAGGAAGAGTATATGCGTTAATGATGCCGAAACGATCTGGGAAAAGGATTCAGGAACATATTTAATAAGGAGTGCTGAGCTCAAATAGAAAACATGCTAGATGATTTAAAGGATGGCTTGAGAGCAGCTGTCGACAAATTTATAAGAAGGGGGGGAATTGACGAACAGGCTCTCAAAGAGTTTATTGTTGACCTTCAAAGGGTGCTTCTGAAATCTGATGTAAATGTGAAACTTGTGCTTGAATTTTCTAAAAAAATTGAGGAAAGGCTAAAGAGTGAGGGAACTCTGCCTGGAATTTCGCTTAAAGAAATGGCAGTTAGGGCAGTATATGATGAAATGGCGGAACTTCTCGGGGGAAATTTCAAACTATCTCTTGGCCCAAAAAACCTAATTATGCTCGTTGGGATACAGGGTTCTGGTAAAACAACTTTTTCCGTTAAATTGGGCAAATATTTGACTACAAAGGGGTTCAAAGTTGGAATAATTGGAGCAGATATTTACCGGCCGGCGGCACTTGAACAGCTTCAAGGCTTTGCTTCAAAGGCAGGAATAAATGTGTACGGGGACCCAAAGAAGGACCCCATTAAGATAGTCAAAGATGGCATTGCAGAATTCAAGGACAAAAACGCAATAATTATAGACACTGCCGGCAGGCATAAGGATGAATCATCACTGATGCAAGAAGTCAAAAGACTTGAGAAAGAAGTTAAGCCTACATTGACACTTCTTGTAATAGATGCCACAATAGGGCAGCAGGCGTTTAACCAGGCAAAAGCGTTTTCTGACACAGTTGAAGTCGGTGGGCTGGTCATAACAAAGCTAGATGGTAGTGCAAAGGGAGGAGGTGCACTTGCTGCTGCCGCTGCAACTGGTGCAAAGGTCTACTTTATTTCAAACGGTGAAAGGATAGGAGATATTGAAGAGTTTTCGCCAACTCACTTTGTTTCCAGGCTGCTCGGGATAGGCGACCTGGACATGCTGCTCAACAAAGTAAAGGAAGCGGAAATAAAGGTCAACGAAAAGAAAGCGAAAAAAATAATGAAGGGCAGAATGGACTTTGAAGACTTCCTTGACCAGATTGAACAGGTGGAGAAGTTAGGGCCTCTAGAAAAGATAGTTGACATGCTTCCTGCGCCATTAAATGTAAACAGGAAGGAAATAGAAAAGGCAAAAGTTCAACTGAAAAAATGGAAGGCTATAATATACAGTATGAATGTTACAGAAAGGAGAAACCCAAAAATAATCAACACACCAAGATTGAGGAGAATTGCAGCTGGTTCCGGAACTTCGGAAAAGGATGTCAGGGACCTGATAGATGCGCTCAATAAGGGAAAGTTAATGGTAAAGGCTGCTAGGAGGATGAACGTTCCTTTTTGGGCTTCCCAGTAAAGTATATTGGGCTTTTAATGCTGTCACATTCCTCGGTTTTAAAGCAAAGCCCTTCAGATGCAAGCTTTGAACAGCTGGGTACCATATACTTTGAGTTGCTTCCCTTTTTCCCTGCAATTTGCTCTACTTGATACTTAGTTATTTTTTCACTAAAATCAGGGGCTGTTGAAAATAAATTGATCACACTCTGGATATCATAACCACGATTTATAAAAAATGTAGCGATTAAAAATCTTGCTGCATGAGGTATGTTTTCGCCCTTCTTCATTCTATCAAGCTGCACCTGGACACATGGGGGAATGCCGCCCTCTATGGGCTTTGTAACCACTTTTGGCTTGTAAACCATTATTTCTGATAGAATGTTTGCCAGTTCCCCTTTTAATACTGGTTCTGGCATTTTCTGAATAATCTGATTTATAGACCTAGCCGCGGACTCCCTGAAAATATGCAAAATTTCATTGTCCTTAACAAACACTTTGCCTGAAATGACCCACCTGTTGACAAGTTTCCAGCTAGGCTGGGACATTATTGAATTTTTTAGGTAATCCAAAATATCAACTAAAAATCCCTCACTATAGTAGTCAGTTAAATTTATGCCACATGTATGTTCTATAATTGGCACAGCCTGACTTCTCCTACTATGGGCTAGAAAGCCATTCATGTACCTTTCGCTTCTTCTAGCTTCTGCCAAAGCAAATCTACTTGTCAATCGCTGGTCATTAGCAGCGCGTAAAATTATCAATGCAAAAATAAATGATGCGAGGGATATTTCATGAGGTATATCTGCAAAATCTGGTGAATCGCCATTGCCAAGCGCACCATTTAACCTTACCCTTATTAACGAAAAAACTTCTTCTGAATTATACCCCAATACTTCAGCACCATCAAGTGCTCCAAGATTTAACCCTTTCATCCTTCCTATTGCCATTGATGTGCTTTCAGATAAGAAGGGATATTTGGCATAGTCTGCGTTTCCCAATAATTCAGCCAATAAGCTCACCACCAATGCGCTTTGAAACCACCACTGCTACAAGCACATTTAATTATAACTGCAGGATATATATATACTGATTGACAAAAATCTAGATTCTATTTTAAGGCAATGTAATTTAACTATAAAATTTTAAATATGAATTTAAATATATCTTTTTTTCAAGCTGACTTATTGAAGGAATTCTGGTTCATGAACCAAAACCTATATTATAACCTGCTTTATCTGCCTTTTACATTTTTAAGCATCTCATATGTGTTGGATGGGTTGATAGTTGGGCATAATTTTATTTTTCTGGCAGATTTAATGCTTGTATTGGCCTACTTTGTAGGACATGGAATAGCATCGCATTTTATAAATGAGGCGTATTCCATGCACTTTACCGATTACCGGGAGGCCAGAAAAATCAGGTCAGTGGGTTATTTTTCGCTGTTCTTAAGCGCACTGATTGGCGCAGTGGCTCTCGCTATCCTGAAATGGAACCCATACCTTTTAATAATTGGCATACTGGAAATAGGTTTCCTGATAACCTATAACCATCCAAAAACAGGCTTTATGCACAACGATGCCACCGTGGGCGTGTCCGTGGGTGCGTTGCCTGCTCTGGCTGGTTATGTAGCTGCAAAAGGTTTATTATCACTTAATGCTGTACTCCTTGCCCTTATATGCACGCTGATTATTTTGCTTGAAATTACTCCAAGTAGGTTTGTGAAGCATTGGAGGAGAAAGCCAAGCGAGCCAGTTAAGGTTATATTCAATGACGGTAGCGAAGAAGCCGTCACGCTTAAATCTTTGATCGAAAGACCAGAAAGGACAATAAAGATAATGGTAGTTCTATCATACCTTTTACCCGTTTTCTTGATATTTTTAATTTACGGTTGACTATTCATTCCTAAGCACTCTGACAGGTTCCACTCTTGAAGCCTTGTATGCAGGTATAGAACCTGCTATAATACCTATTAAGGCAGATATAATTACAATAATGACCATGGTGGAAAGGTCAAAAACCGGCATAGCATAGCCTATTGAAAAGCCTGATTCTCCACCAAAGTTAAGAAATCTTGGAATTATAAGAGAAAGAACATATGAGCCTCCTGCCCCAAGGATTACCCCTATAAATCCCCCCAGCAAGCCCATTATGCCAGATTCTAACATAAAAATATTCATTACATCTCTGTTCCTGAAACCGAGCGCCTTTAATATGCCTATTTCACGCGTCCTCTCAAGGGTGCTAGTGTACATTGTTGTTGTAACTCCAACAAATGCAACCAAAAAGGAAACTGATGCTGCAGAGGCAAGCAGCAGGTTGAGCGTGCCCACTATGGAATTTGCAACATTTATTGCTTCCTGAGAGCTGAGCACCTGAAGGTTGTTTCCATAATAATCTTTTATGCTGCTTGTTATTGAATTGACATCAGACGAACTCTGGGCAATTACAAGAAGCCCATCGTAAGGTGAATTTCCTGTTAGCTGGCTGCCCGTGTTCAGTGGAACGAAAATCCCCTGGTCAACATTTACTATAAACGATGGCCCAAACTCCTTTAATATTCCCATTACAAGAAAACTTTTTGAAACCTGCTGACCATTAACTGATAAGGCCATCGTTATTATATTGTTTAGTTTATAGCTTGGATACGTGGTGTCCTGTGGGTTCGCAATCTGCCACCCTATAACAGAACCAAAGGTGTTAAACGGCTGAGGAAACTGTCCTTGTGATAATTTTATTCCAGGCACAGCACTCTCAAGCCCCGTTTGCAGATTAATTGCAAAAACAACTACACTTTCTTTGCCTCCAGACGTGCTTATTTGAGCTGGTATTGCGTAATATGGATAAACACCACTTACTCCCTTTATCGATTCAATCTGATTTATTACCTGAACGGTGATTGTTTTCTGTCCATTTGGTTCCACAAGAATCGTATTTGTTCCAAGTTCAAGCAGTTGGGAGTGTATATTCTGACCGTAACCCGAGGTCAAAGAAGTTATGCCTATTACAGCAGCTGGGCCTATCATTATTCCCAATATGGTTAGGGCACTTCTGGTTTTCCTTTCGCTCATTGCCCTAACAGCATACATCATAATATCTAGAAACTTCATCTTCTCAAGCGCCTTAAGAACAGGTAAACTATTACAACTATAATTATGACAGTTATTATTATTATTAAAAGCAGATTAAAACTGTAATTTGGTGAAGTTGCCTGTGTGGTAGCCTTCCCACTTATCACCTGCAGATATGTGTCGTAAGTTGCATGATATATATTTCCTAGGCTATCCTTGTACTGATAGGTTAACGTTAAGGGGTAAGAACCACCATGAACGTTTGATGGCAAATAAATAGTGTAGCTGAATGGTGTTGGGGAATCCGTTGGTAGGTCACCAATATATTGAGATTGGTTTATCTCAAGCATTGAAGAATTTATGTAAAGCGTGCCATAATAAGCTTCTTCGGTCCCTGAATTTATGATCGTGCCTGAGACCTGTCCACTTGAACCGTTATAGATTGCCGGCGCTTGAACCTGAGAGAAGTTAATTGTTATTATGCCCTCGATAAACAACGGAATTGTTTGCTCAGTATACTGTGTGTAGTTTTCATTCCCCTGATACTGTAGCGTAATTTGCAGAGGGTAGACCTGATCCTGTAAGAAATACGGCATGATGTCAAGGCTCAGGTTTGTTTGACCATGTGGCTGTATGTTCCCTAGAAAAAACGGTCCATATCCCTGAGTTATGTATATGGATTGGGCTGGAGATATTGAAAGCTGAACATTTTTGAGTTCCCTGTTAATTGCATTTTCTACCGATATAGTTATTGAGTTATTCCTCATATAATATATGCTGCCAGGATTTATTGCCAGATAAACTTCTTGTGGTTGAGACGAAACAGACGCATATGAAACATATGATGTCTGCATCACACTTCCAGCAGATTCATACTGTAGCCCAACGGTAATGGGGTATATGCCAGCCGGCAGATCCTGCGGCGCATAAATTGTGTACTCAAAGTTGACTGACTTGCCAGAACCAAGCATGTTCAACTGGCTTGTGTTTCCCTCTACAAGCTCGATGCCCTGCATCTGCAAGTTGGAAGTCAGATCATATACTGGCGAATCACCAGTATTTTTCAGTGATACGCTTATGTTGGAATATCCCCCTTCCAGCAGGCTCGGGAAGCTCAAGCTTACGCTTAATCTAGCCTTTGGATATACTATAAGTTCAAGAGTTCCGGCATTGGTAAAATATGCGCCATTTGAGTCCATGTAAGTTATGGTATACGACTCATAATAAGTGCCTGGGGATATCGCCTGAGTAATGTTCACTTCAGATGAGGCTGGCTCAAATGATCCAGGCGGAACCTCAGAAACGTAAAAGCTTTCAACGTTGCTCAATGTTTGAGACTGAAGGCCTGCAGGAAGCTGCAAGTTAAGGCTCACATGATAAATTGGTTCACTATCAGGGTTACTTATCAAGGCGGTCAATGGCGCGTTACCATATCCTGGATAAGGATAAAGGCTGATTGTGCTTCCCCAGTAAAGTTCAGTAGCAGAAACTGAAGGTGGTGATGAAACTGTTGCACTAACAGTAAAACTATAAGTGTTTCCATCATTTTGAACTATCTTTAGTGGGATGCTGTAGGTGCCAGGAATTGCTGCGCTTTTTACATTAATTATAAATGTATAAATTCCAGGGGAGGATGATTGTGATGCGCTCCTTGCTATGTACCCGCCACTGGCGTTTGTAAACACGTTTGATGGCAGGTCAAGTTGAACATAAAGTATATTGGTATCGTTCTGCACTTCAACAGTGTAAGGTACGTTAGTATAGCCAGGCCTGACTGTAACTGGTTGCTGCATGGTACCCCAGTTGCTGTAAATGATAACTGGCTGCGAGTTAGCAAATGATGGTGTTGCCGAAAAAACCAATGCGACAAGCATTAGCATGATAAAAACGGATGTTTTGATTTTCAATTTACCTGCTCCACCTTTTCTATGATACCATCTTTTAATTGGATTATCTTCTCGGTCATCTTTGCAAGGTCCATGTTGTGAGTTACCATAATTATCGTTTTGTTCATGCTTTTGTTTATAAATGTTAAAACATTCATTATGTTTTCTGCATTTTTACTGTCAAGGTTGCCCGTTGGTTCATCAGCAAGTATTATTGTTGGGTTTGTAACCAGCGCCCTTGCAATGGCAACCCTTTGCTGTTCTCCGCCGCTGAGTTCTGACGGTTTCCTTTTTACCATGCTTCCCAGACCCACATCATTTATGGCCTTAGTTGCAAGTTTATTCCTTTCAGAGAGCTTTACACCTCTTACAGCAAGAGGTAAAGAAACATTTTCAAGCGCAGTTAACCTGTTTATAAGATTGTACGATTGAAATATAAACCCAATATAAATATTTCTAATTTTGGAAAGCTCATCATCATTCATACCGGTGGTATCTTTTCCAGTTATATACACCTTGCCTGAAGTCGGCTTATCAAGGGTGCCAATGACACTGAGGAGCGTTGTTTTGCCAGATCCCGATGGGCCAACTATCGACACGAATTCGCCCTCTTCAATCCTTAAACTTATATTTTTTAGGGCAATTACGCCAGCAGCACCGGGATAGACTTTATTAACTTTATCAAGCAAAACAGCATCTGTCAATTTATTATCGAAGTCGATATTTACATTTTTAAATTTTACCCAGAAACTTGCTGTGTTGAACAAATATTTAAGTGACCTGCAGCTCCAGGAGCTTTTTTTCCTTCCTGCTGGGAATAACTTTCCACAGGACCACAGTTGCGCCCCTTTTTCTCAGGTAAGAGACAACCTTTCCCCGATCCTCCTCTCTTATCATGAACACACCCTTGGAATAGCGTATGTTCCTGATCTTGTCAAGGTAAGCTTGATCTGTATCGAGTAGCTCTCATACCGATCACGGTAGAACTTTGAGATCTCTCCCCTGCTCCTGTCATCTCAGAGTGAACGATATCAGGCCGTTTCCACAACAACTGGAAGGTTTCTAAGAATATAAATATATGCCTGTTGTATACTATACTCAAGGTGGGGAAAACCTTACAAGGACAGGAGAGACTGGAAGGCATACAACGAGGAACTGGTGATAAGGGGAACATTCCTCTTTGATCTCGATTTCGCTGATCAGTGGGATTCCGAGCTGAAGCGCATGAATCTGGGAAGGATCTCCATACCGCTTCCCGGAATGAAATTCATGATGCTCTGGAAGCAGCATCTTGACTATCGCGGTCTTGCAAGATCAATGCAGAGTAAGGGGCTCCTGAATACGGCGATTATACAACCATATGGTACCGCATCCATGACATGGTACCGGACCTGGACATTGCAGATCAACAGACGGTACAGGCATGAAGGCAAGCAACGCAGGATCATACAGGATATGGTGATCCAGATGCAAGGCAGAAGAAGCATCTCATAATCACCGCCGATGTGCGGACAAAGAAGATCATAGGAATAAAGGCGTACATAGAGGGTTCAGGTCCATCTGAACCAGAGACTGCGGAGAAGCACTTGAGAGATGCAGTGCTAAGAGGAGTGAAAGTTTGTGCTTTTGTGACGGTGCATTCGATACCAACGATCTCATGCATTTAATAGGAGCCAGGCCGGTCATAAAGATCAGGAAGAATGCATCCAGTGCGGGGGATCGAAGACAGGCAATAAGGGACTATCAAAGTGAATG
>JARVJW010000120.1 GCA_029775955.1 Nitrososphaeria archaeon
AAATTAACTATTTTTTGATATATGCAACAAAGCACTGCAAAACCCTTTTAAAATGCTTTAAAGTTAATTGTTACTATGAAAAGCCTTACATTGGTGGAATTTGGCGCGCCATCAGATAAAAATGAACTCAGGGAGTTTTTGCGCAATTTAAATGGTCGAGACCCAGATAATTCTGAAATTGAAAGAGCACTAGGAAAATACATGCTATCCGGCGGGTCCCCAATAAGAGTAAAAATACAGGACCTTAAAGTAAAGCTTGCAGGTGCGCTTGATTTTCCAGTTGATTATGCTTTCCTTTACAATAAGCCATACTTATCTGATGTCATAGAATCAAAAATCAGTTCCGGATTTGATAATATTGTAATTTTACCTCTATTTACTTTTTATTCAAAAAGGACAGCTGAGGACATTGAGCAATGTACCAAGGGTGCAGGAAATGCTAAGGTAGAAGTTTTGCAGCTATACAAAATAGGTTGCCTGGCAAAAGTATGGAGCAATAGATTAAAATCTGACATAAAAGGACTGGAAAACTTAATTGTTATTTTTATTGCTCACAGCATACCTGCAGGCAAATCAGAGCAGTATGAAATGAGCTTCCGCAAGTTCGCAGAACAAATAAGTGCAAGTGCTGGCTGCAAAAATTTCCTGATCGGATACCAGAATTCACGTAATGGGTGGCTTGGCCCAAGCATATATGACCTCAAGCTAGGAACTGTTAGAAATGTTGTAGCAGTGCCGCTCAGCTTTTTATTGACTAACATGGAAATACTATATGACCTTGACGTAGAATATTCTCGGTATCTTAAGCAAACCGGTCACACGTACATAAGAAGTGGTCCGCCTGAAGATGAACTTCCTGCCTGCTTGGCCAGCGTAGTTTAAAGCTTGTTACCATGGATGTAAAAAAATAAACAAAAATGTTTAAAGCCATTTGAATTGAAAGCCTTACAATGGATCATAGTTCAGCGGTAAAGGATGGAATAAACAGGGCTCCGCACAGGAGCCTGCTCAGAGCAGATGGGCTTAAAGATGAAGATTTTAAGAAGCCGTTTATAGGAATAGCCAACAGCTTCACGGAAGTGGTTCCAGGCCATTTGCACCTTAGAGAGCTTGTTGAGCACGTTAAGAATGGAATTAAAGCTGAAGGTGGCATGCCATTTGAGTTTAATACAATAGCTGTTGATGATGGCATAGCAATGGGTCATGTTGGAATGAAATTTTCACTCCCCTCAAGGGAACTGATTGCAGACTCGGTTGAAATTATGGTAAAGGCTCATCAATTTGACGCACTTGTTACGCTCAGCAGCTGTGACAAAATAACGCCTGGGATGCTCATGGCAGCTGCAAGGTTGGACATACCTACTGTAATTGTTACGGGGGGTGCAATGGAAGCAGGCATGTATAATGGCAGGAAGGTTGGGTTAATAGATGTATTTGAAGCCGTTGGAAGGTACAATTCCGGGGAAATCAGTGAGCAGGAAGTCTATGAAATAGAGAGGGTAGCTTGCCCTGGCGCGGGGTCATGCAGTGGGCTTTTCACTGCAAACACAATGGCAATCCTAGTTGAAGCAATGGGACTCGCACTTCCTTACGGTGGTACAGCGCTGGCAACTTCAGAGCAAAGAAAAAATATTGCATTTGAAAGCGGCCATGCAGTTGTCAGGCTATTCAGGGAGGGAGCTACAGCCAGGCGCTTTATGACAAAAGATGCGTTCAGGAACGCGATTGCCGTAGATATGGCACTTGGCGGGTCAACGAACACAATACTGCATCTTCTGGCTGCGGCAAATGAGGCTGAAGTGAATCTGACACTTGATGACTTCGACGAAATAGGGCACAATGTGCCCCATATAGCGCCAATATATCCTGGGGGGCCATACATGATCGAAGACCTGCATGAGGCTGGGGGTGTGCCGGCTATTATGAGTTCAATAAAAGACAAATTAAAGCTTGACCTCCCGACTGTCAGCGGCATTACAGTTGGTGAAATCATCAAAAATGCAACAATTAGCAATCACGAAATTATAAGAAATGAAAGCAATCCCGTTCACAAGATTGGAGGAATTACAATCCTTAAAGGAAATCTGGCACCAAATGGAGCGGTAATAAAAGTTGGGGCATTAAAGGAAAATTACCGATTTAAGGGCAAGGCCGTGGCTTTTGATTCCGAAGAGGAGGCATTCAAAGCTGTGGTAGGTGAAAAGATTCTGCCCGGGCATGTAATAGTAATAAGGTACGAGGGGCCACGGGGAGGACCGGGAATGAGGGAAATGCTTGATATTACAAGTGCAGTTGTTGGAATGAGGATAGATGATAAAGTTGCGCTGATAACTGACGGGAGGTTTTCCGGTGGAACCAGAGGGCCTGCAGTAGGCCATATAAGCCCAGAAGCCTGGGATTGTGGGCCAATTGCTCTTGTAAATGATGATGACATAATTGAGATTGATGTGCCAAATAGAAAGTTGAACCTCGAAGTAACAGAACAGGAACTTAAAATCAGGAAAGAAAGATGGGTCAGGCCAAAAATTAAAACTGATTCACCAGTGCTTAAGAGGTACTCTTACCTTGTAACATCATCAGACAAAGGATGCGTAATGAGGAAGGACTTTTATGGATAAAGTCGAGATCCTGGACACAACGCTCAGGGACGGTAGCCAGATGGCTGGCGTCAACTTTACGCTCGAAGATAAGCTTGACATAACTGAAAAGCTTGACTCAATAGGCATTGATTTTATAGAAGGTGGCTGGCCAGGGTCAAATCCAAAGGATATAAATTACTTTAAGGAAGTTAAGAGGATATCCCTCAAGCATTCAAAAATAACCGCATTTGGATCAACAAAGAGAAAGCCAGGCAGTGAAGACAGGAACCTGGAAACGATAATTCAGGCAGATACGAAGTATGCAACTCTGTTTGGAAAAACCTGGAAGCTGCACGTGAAGGAGGTACTGAAGCTAACGCCTGAAGAGAACCTGTCCCTTATAGGTGAATCAGTTGACTATCTAAAGTCACATGGAATAGAAGTGATTTATGATGCTGAGCACTTTTTTGATGGTTACAGAGATGACCCAGATTATGCGCTGAGCACACTGCAGGCTGCATCCGGTGCTTATGTTATAGCCCTCGCTGATACAAACGGCGGCACTTTGACACATGTGCTTTCAGACATAGTTAAGGAAGTTAAAAGGAAGTTCCCATTTAGAATAGGCATCCATGCGCATAACGATTCTGGAGTTGCCGTTGCAAATTCTCTGATTGCAGTAGAGCAGGGTGCAACCCATGTGCAGGGCACAATAAACGGCCTTGGGGAAAGGTGCGGAAATGCTGACCTTGTTCAAGTAATACCTGGGCTTGAGCTCAAAATGGGATTAAGGGCTCTAAATGATAAAAGCGGTCTAAGGGCACTAAAGGACATATCTTCATATGTTTATGGCATATTGAACATGCATGAAAACCCGTATCAGCCATACGTTGGCAGGTATGCATTTACCCATAAGGGTGGTGTTCACATAGATGCAATGATTAAAGATGCAAGAACCTATGAGCATATCGACCCTGAGAAAGTTGGAAATGTTCGAAATTATGTTGTTTCTGAACTTTCGGGAAGAGCCGCACTGCTAAAATACTCCCAGGAACTTGGCATAAAGCTGGAAAAGGACCATCCGGCTGTCATTAAGTCACTTAGTGAAATTAAGGAACTTGAGGCTTATGGCATAGTTGAGAATTCTGATGCTACAGTGAAGCTAATCATTCTTAAGAATCTTGGGATTTATGCTGACAAGTTCAACGTGCTTTACTGGATGGCCAATGCCAGAGACACAAATGGCAGAATAGAATCAGAGGGCGAAGTAATAGTGAGAGTAGGCAATGACATACATTATGAAAGGGAATACGGGGTTGGGCCGGTTCATGCCCTTGACAACGCGCTCAGGAAAGTGATAGTAAGAGTCTTTGAAATCCTTAAAACTGCAGAATTGCTCAACTATAAGGTAAGTGTAACTGAAGGGGACAGCAAGGGCACAGCCTCATACGTAAGGGTTTTTATTGAGTTTGGAGACCAGAAGCTCCACTGGTCAACCACTGGCGTTTCAAAAAACATATTGGAAGCTTCAGTTAAGGCCCTCACTGACGGCTACAACTATAGGCTGGCACTGGATGACCTTAAACGCCTGGATAGGCCAGAATAGATTTCCATCAATTCTATTCCAACAGATATGCCCATGCTGGCTTCAGGCGTGGGGTTGCTTTTGAAGAAGTTCATTACCTCTGCTTCCCTCCCGAGGCCTATGTAAGGTACTATATAGGATATTATCCTGGGAAGCACACCGCTTCCTGAATATATCTTTCTCAACGTGCCATAGTTCTCAGTAAGCCATGACCATATTATGTCCCTGTTATGATAGTTGGTTGTGGAAGCAGTGATTGCCCTTATATCCTGCTTTTTAACTTTATCACTTAACAGCATTTTTAGCGCTTCCTTTAGCCCTTCACGTTCCCTTATGTTAACCATGCCAGCAATTATCCTTGACCTGTCTTCATCGTTTTTTGCGATAGTATAAATTTGGTGCAGTTCATCAAATGGGTTGCCTGAATATATCGCCTTTGCCAGAGCAACTGTGGATTTCAAGTCCGGTTCTGTTGCGAAAAAGTCATACTTTGCATATGACTTTCCGTATAAATCGTAGGCTAGGACCAATCTCCTGGATAATGTTCCAACGAGCACTTTTGCTGTTGGGCTATCCCTCTGTCTCCATTGATTTAACTGTCTTCTGTGAAACTCAATAAATTGGCTGCTTATAGCAGAGGGATCAATTGACAATATCTGCGTAAGCTGAGTTGAAACCTCCCAAACAGGGAGATATCCTGAATCGTCATAATATCCATTTATCAGGTCCAGGTATTTGGATAATTCCAGATTCCCTGAAATTAGCATTGCATACAAATCTGATACCACATTCCACCTGTCGAAGGCATTCTTTGACTTTAAAAGTGGCTCATTCCAATCCCAATATTGCACCCTGTAAAAGCCACTGCCATTGGCATTAAGTTTGGTTGCCCTTTTTATAGACCCAAATTCAGTCTCAAGTAGCTCTGACTCAGTTATATCTCCATGGTAATACGTTAAGGGAACTGGCCACACGCCATTTTCACTTCCTTTAAAGAGAAACCTTTTCTGGCTTAACCTTTGCTTATCCTCTTCAATGTAGATCACGGGGTGACCTGGGAGAGTCACCCATTCTTTCATGATCCTGCTTATTGGCAACCCGGAACTTTCCTCAAGTGACATCCACAGGTCCTGCATGGTTGCGTTGGAAAAGGAGTATTTTTTCAGGTAACTCCTTATGCCCTGCATGAACCTCTCCGAGCCCATGTAGCTCTCAAGCATTCTCAGAACACTTGCCCCTTTTCCATAGCTTATATCGTCAAAGATCTGTTCAATATCATCCTCAGATTTGACATCAACGTGTATGGGGTGGGTTGAAGAAATGGAATCCATCAGAAGCGCAGGAGATGTTTCGCTAAGCACAAAATCATTCCAGTGATCCCATTCAGGATGCATGCTTTCAATAGCCTTGTAACTCATAAATGTGGCAAAGCTTTCATTCAGCCATAAATCATCCCACCATTTCATTGTAACCAGATCCCCAAACCACTGATGCGCAAGCTCATGGGCTATGGTAACTGCTACACTTCTTTTGGTTAGCTCTGCGCTTGATTCGTCAGCCAACAATGCAGTTTCCCTGAAGGTTATTGCCCCCCAGTTTTCCATCGCGCCCATGGCGAATTCCGGCACTGCTATCAGGTGCATCTTTGGCAGGGCGAACTTTATGCCAAAGTAATGTTCATAAAATCCTATGGCGTTAATTGCAACTTCAAGTGCAAGCTTCCCTCTTCTCGACCTGTTGCTATATGCTGCAACGTACAGCTCCCTGCCATCAAACCTGTCAGCTATAAAATCAAATGGCCCAACCCCCAAATAGAGGAGGTAGCTTGACATTGCAGGTGTTTCCATAAATTCGACCATCTTAACTTTTCCGTTCCTTTCTGACCCTATCTGAGGCATGTTTGATATTACCTCAAGGTCTGCATCAACATAAACTATTAGCTTGTACCTGGCCTTGTAAGCCGGCTTATCAACACATGGTATAAAGTACCTGGCCCCGTTTGGCTCAAAATGCGTTGTAAACACCTTGCCACCGTTATACCTTGCAACATAAAAGCCCATTAAGTTGCTGGAAACGCTATTTGAAAAATTAACTTCCACATTATTTTCTATTTTCCCAGTGATGTACAGCTTCTTTCCATCATGTACATAATTTGCCTGCCTTCCATCAACCATTACGCTTTCAATTTTCATGCCCACAGCATCAAGTTCCAGACCATCCAAGCCTCCTGTCTCAATTACTTCCTTGCCGATGTACTTTTCAGATTCATAGTCAATCCTGAGTTCAACCAAATATCTTGCGTCGCTCATTTGACCTACATTTATCATACTAAATATTATATATTTCCCCAATACATGCTTTAGGGCAATGAAAAAGGGGATAATCAACGTCTTGTTCTATATATCAGTGGTCCTGATGATAATAAATGTGGGGCTGCTGCTCTGCAATATTGCTGGATTAGCATATCCAGTGACGGGAGTGAGCATGCAACCAAATCTTTACACCGGATACATTGCATTTATACAGCATGTCAATATCAGCCAGCTCCAGGTCAATAAAAGCATAATAGTTTACTATAATCCGTTTTACCGAGAACTGGTAATACATCACGTTGTCGGGAGGGTTAACGATGGGGTTATCGTTCAGGGCTTCAACAAATTAACAAACCCGATCCCTGACATGAATTTTTCAAGCATGAAGCCACTTGTTGTTACCCAAAGCATGATAAAGGGCGTTGTAGTATTTTACATCCCATTGCTTGGATTCTTTGTTCTAAAACCTTACAGCTATATTATTTTAGCTTTCTTTCTAGTGATGATAGCACTAAAAATGTTTATTGACAGAAAACCAGCACAAAAAGTGGAACAGTGACATCCTCTCCGCGCTAAAGCGCTGGAAGTTTCCGCTTCACAAAATGACAATTCATAGACCTCCTTTTGAGAGTTTACCGTAGCACTTCACAGGTGTAAATCCAGGAGTGCTCGTCCATACTTTCATTAGACCCGTATCCATTATTACAACATTTACTGGTAACGGTATTATTTACTCATTTAAATTTAACAATTATATCTAAAATTTATTACAACCAATAAGTACACTAGACCAAAGGCACAATTAAATTATACCAATTTAACAAATATATCTGACATTGCACGTTACAAAGCACATTATGATATTTCCTGATATGTTATGATAAGCTATTAAGGAGTCCAAAAACATTCAAGTCCTTTAGTGGACTTGATTTCGCCTATGAGAAGGTTGAATCCAGATACGATGAATTTGAGCGCATCAGGCTATTCAAGAGGGCGCTGGAAGGCTGTTCAAGCTGTCCCTTGAATGACATGCTGTTCATACACTATAGGGTACATAACCCCCACCCTGACCTCTTATTTGTTCGGACGAGAGCACTGTGCTTAAGAACATACACAAGCTGGAGCCTGTGGTAAATGAGGTCCTCCGGAGAAGCTATATGAAGGTGCCAGGAGGACTCAGACACCCGAGGAGGTCGATGAGTACTTCCCAGGGTTTCAGGGCGTTCATAGATGCTACAGAGATACCAAGGTCGGGGGGCAAAGCAAAGCCATTACTCCGGAAAGATGCATGCCGTAAAGACCCAGTGAACGGTAAGGGGACTATAATCCATAAGACGCAGCATGCCAGGGGCACGATTATGATGTATTTAAGAAGAGTCACCTAAAGCTGTCTGCGGGGTGGCGTTGACCTAGTGTATGAGGGATGATTTTCCTGAGCTCAATCTCCAGATAAAGGTCAAGAGGAAGAAGAGACAGAAGCTCACAGGGGTATACAACAGGCGGCTAGCGAAGGCCAGGATAATTGTGGAGCATACCTTCACAAGGATGAAGAAGGTGATGGGCGAAGAGTTCAGGAACAGGCTGAAGAACTACGATGTGATGACAGATATAGTATCGGGCTTGGTTAACCTGAGGATAATGGGCTCATAGGGAAGGAAGCACTTACTTATACATATCGATACGATAATAATTGTGCCAAAGGTCTATTAAACCCATGCAGGAAATACACTCAAATAATGATGCTGTCAATGGTGAAGAAAAAGTTGATAACGGCTACAAATGACAAGGAGGAACCAACGACAATTGTTAACTCGGCATATCCACTACAGAGCAGATGTGGAAGAAGTTCATCAAGCTACACATAATGGCAGGATGATCGGGTTCAGGATCACCTCTGAAATGACCGGTGTCACCAAGAAGTTCTTATCACTGGTAAAGGAGCAGTAAGGAAGAATGGGAACATAGGCCTACAACTCAAAGAGGAGTTTCTGGATTAGCTGTAAGCCTGCCTGATGGAGAACGCAAACACAGCGCTATGCCAGGAAGCGCGAGGTCCTTAACAGGTTAGGGCATGAGGGATGGAAGAGGGCCAAGGAGATGGTTGGTGTAGATATTCTTCTCTGCATTTAAGAGGGTGACAGCGTAAGCTCTAAACGATTTCAGAAAAATGAGCTGTTGCTGTGCAGCAGGTCCATATAAAACAGGCAGAAGGGATCCACGGGCAGAGCTGCATTAACATCAATTGAGCTATAAGCTAACTAAAAACCATAAGCTAATAAAGACCCTAAATAAATTGTTCTAAAAGAGTGGGATGTTATACTTGCAGAAGTACTGACAGTTGGGTTAGAAACAGCCACGATGATCTTTATAACTATAATATATATGAAGATAAAGGAAATACTGAAGGTGATAAAGCCATGAGCCATCCATGGAAATCCAGAGGAGATAAGAGGACAATTGTCGGGTACTATGAGCCACAGGAAGAAGTAATGAAGTACCTCACGGACATGCAGAGCGTGATAAGGTATGCTATTGAAGTTGCCTATGAAATGGCTATACATATTGCAATAGGATACCTTCACCAATTGCATTGAGGTCAAGCCGTGGTTC
>JARVJW010000052.1 GCA_029775955.1 Nitrososphaeria archaeon
CGCCTGCTGGACCCGTCCTACGGAGAGGAATTGCATTAACAGGAGTTGAGCTACAAGCTATTATCGATGTAAAAGGTTAAAAGCTGGTTCTGTAAACATGTTATTAAATTGGGCGTTGACCTTTCGCCCATAATAGGGGATACAAAGATAAATATAGCCCTAGATGCACTTAACGAAAAAAAACTAGCTATTGACGGTTACAATGCCCTCTACCAGTTTATAACCATTATCAGGGGAGAGGATGGTTCACCGCTGATGGATTCAAATGGGTTTATAACCAGTCACATAAGTGGGCTTTTCTACAGAACTTTGAACTTCCTTGAAAAAGGCCTAAAACCCATATATGTATTCGATGGCATACCCCCAGAGCTTAAGGCCCGTGAAATAATCACCAGAAGAACAGCAAGGAATAATGCCGTAAAAATGTATGAAGATGCAAAGGCTCAGGGCGACCAAGAACTTATGAAGCGCTATTCAGTAAGGGCAGCAACGCTGAAATCATACATGGTTGATGATGCAAAGAGGCTCTTGGACCTCATGGGTGTGCCCTGGTTGCAGGCACCTGGAGAAGGTGAAGCTGAAGCAGCCCATTTAACTGCAAAAGGATATACTTGGGGTTCAGTTTCGCAGGACTATGACTCCCTTTTATTTGGTTCACCCCTGCTCCTGAGGAACATAACCATTTCTGGCAAAAGAAAATTGCCTGGAAAGAACTTTTACATTAACGTTTCTCCTGAAATGATACAAACAGAAAAAATGCTGAGCAAACTGGAAATAACCAGGGAACAGTTGGTTGATTTGGCGATAATTATAGGAACTGACTTCAATGAAGGAATTAGGGGAATAGGGCCAAAAACAGCTCTAAAACTGATAAAAAAGTACGGCAAATTGGAGAATTTAAATGATATAAGTTCAGCTATCCCTGAAGATTTAGTAAAACAGGTAAGAAATATCTTTTTGAGCCCTGATGTCATTGACCCAGGAAATCTTGAATGGAAGGCCCTTGATGTAGAAGGCCTGGTAAATTTCCTGTGCAAGGAAAAAAACTTCTCCGAAGAAAGGGTAAAAAATGCAATTAGCCGGCTGAAAAAAAGACCTGCAAGCGGTGCTCTTGATGAATGGTTTACTTGATAATGAAGGTATGATAAACGAAATCATTGAAATGGGTTTCATAAAAAGCCATAAGGTCAGGAACGCCTTTATGAGCGTGGACAGGGGCAAGTTTGTTTTTCCTGGTTTTGAACGGTATGCCTATTTTGACGAACCTATCCCTCTAGGTGACACCGGCCAGACCATTTCTGCCCCAAGCATGCTTGGAATGATGCTTGAAGTGATGGAAATCGAAAGGTGGCATTACGTGCTGGAGATCGGAACAGGGAGTGGATACAGTGCAGCCTTAATTTCTAGAATTGCAAACATGGGGGGTATTGTAACTATAGAATACAACTATAAATTGTTTAAATTTGGAAGAAATAACCTTCGAAAATTTATTAATGTTCTGCCAGTGTTTGGGGATGGCACCCTAGGCTACCCGCCTTTTTCACAGAAACCACAATATGACAGAATAGTGATAATGGCTTCCACTGAAGTTATACCCAACATCCTGTTAACGCAACTTGTGGATGGTGGTTTTGTAGTAGCGCCACTTGGTTCCCACAACTACCAGGAACTGGTCAAAGTGCAGAAGGATGGAAAAATGGAAAAATACGGGGGGTGTGTTTTCGTCCCTTTAAATTATGGGTTTGGGCAAAAATAACAGGAGATTTATTGCTTTTTCATGGTAGATACTATGCTTATTACATCCCTATCCTTTAGTTTATAAGTTGGAGGCAATCTCAATCCTGTCCTTGCATCGACAGCGTACAGAAGCCCTTTGGCAAGGTCTGTGTGTATCTGAGCTGCAAGATCCCTCACGGTGGTTCCATCTGGGACAAGCATTGCATCAGGAAGCACACGGCCCTTCTTATCTGATAGCTTTTTCAGGTCAGCTACGGGATACACTACGTTCATTCTTAATAGCTTAAATGTGCCCACATTAATGGCAAACTGTATGCCAGTTCTCATCATTTCTTTCATAGAAAACTTATTTACAAAATCTAGGGCTTTCTTTTCTTCCTGCTTTAGGAGACTGGCGTCCCTGATTATATAGTTGTCCTCAGCAGCATTAAATTCAAGGGCACTTCTCTCTATCCCTTTTTTCAACGCCAGTTCATAATATCCACTTACAGGAATTATTATTTTATCCTTAAGCGTTTCCTTGAGACTTTTAAATCCATTTTCAGCATAGGCTATGTCCATCTTATTAGCTATTACCAGCGTGGGCTTTGAAATATCCCTTATTTTTGATGCCATTTCCCACACTTCCTGATCATTCATGCTTTTTACATCATATGGCGACTTTCCCAACTCACTTAAAGCTTGCACTATGTGGTCCTTCGTCACCTTTATCCCTGCCAGCACTTCATATATAGCGTTAAATGCAGCCGTTTCTGTTTTGCTTTCTTCTATTTTTTTGATTATCTTTTCTATATTGTTCTCCAGGATGCCCTTGTACCATTGTATTATCTCACCCTCTATTTCTTTGTAATCCAGCAAGGGATTTCCGGATCCAGGTTCTGCAATCTTGCCTTCTTCATCAATGCTACCTGAAGCGTCAACAACGTGTATAAATGCATCACATGTAGCAGCTACAGCAAGAAACCTTGTCCCTAGCCCCCTGCCCACGCTTGCGCCCTTTATAAGGCCAGGCATATCCATTAGCTCTACGGGTATATATCTCCATCCAGCAATACATTTTGAATTGACGGGATTATCATTTACCCCAAATTCTTTGTGCACACAGGGGGATGTAGCGTAAGTTACGCCAACTGATGGCTCCTTTGTAGTAAAGGAGTAGTTTCCTATTGGTGCATTTATTCCTGTGGCAGTGTCAAATATTGTAGTTTTTCCGGCATTTGTCTTCCCAATAAGAGCGATTCTAAATGTCATAATCAGAATAATAATCCTTTTGCTCCCTAAATAAGTTTGCCTCTACTACTTTCAAGGCTATCGAATTAACTGCTTAAGAATTTCTGGTATTTCATTAGGAGTGCTTGCAACCCTTATGCCAGCTTCATTCAATGCGTTTATTTTGCTTTCTGCCGTTCCCTTGTTGCCGGTTATGATAGCGCCTGCATGCCCCATCCTTTTTCCAGGAGGGGCGTACCTTCCAGCTATAAACCCAACTGCTGGCTTGCTTACGCTGTTCTTTATTATTTCTGCTGTTTCTTCCTCTGCAGTTCCACCTATTTCCCCAACCATCACTATTGCCTTTGTTTCTGGGTCCCTTTCGAAAAGCTGAACGACTTCCTGCATTTTTGTGCCAACTACCTGATCGCCACCAATTCCTATTACAGTTGTTTCACCAAGCCCAGATTCACTTATCGTGTTAACTATTTCATATGTTAAGGTTCCGCTCCTTGATACAACCCCAACGCTTCCCTGCCTAAAAATTGAATTTGGCATTATCCCAAGCTTTGCCAGGCCAACTGATGCCATTCCTGGTCCGTTTGGACCTATCAGCCTGGAACCCTTAAGCCGGGCATACAGCTTTACTTTAACCATATCATGAAATGGTATATGTTCTGTTATTATTACAATCAATTTTATCCCTGAATCTATTGCCTCTATCACAGCATCTGGTGCATATGGTGCTGGCACAAATATAACTGATGCCTTTGCCCCAGTGTTTTCAACTGCTTCCTTTACTGAATCAAATACTGGAAAGCCAGCTGACCGCGTTTGCCCCCTTCCTGGTGTTACACCACCTACTATGTTAGTGCCAAACAACTTCATCTGTTGCGCATGAAAACTGCCCTGATGCCCAGTTATGCCCTGGACAATAACTGGAAGGTTTTTTTCATCAACTATTATGGCCAAAATTCATTCACCTGCCAATTTTACTACCCTGTTAATTGCCTGATCCAAATTTAAAAGCGATTCTATCCCATTTTCCTGCAAAATGCGTCTGCCCTGCTCCTCATTTGCACCTCTAAGGCGAACCACTATCTTAAAATCAGGCTTTAATTCATTTACCGCTTGCACAATGCCCGTCGCAACGGTGTCACACCTCGTAACGCCCCCAAAAATGTTGATAAAAAGCACTTTGCTGACAATATTTGATTCAAGCTTGAGCGCTTCTATAACCTTTTCAGGGTCATCGGTTCCCCCCAGGTCAAAAAAGTTTGCCGGCCTGCCTCCTCGGAGGCTTATCATATCAATTGTAGCCATATTTAGGCCTGCTCCATTAGCTATAATGCCTATATCCCCTTCCAGCCTGACAAATGATAGGCCTTTTTTTCTGGCTTCAATTTCTATTGGCTCAAGGCCAAAATATCGTGGTTCAATATCTTTGTGCCTGAAAAGCGCATCATCTTCGATGGTTATCTTTGAATCCAATGCTATCAAGCCATCATCTGTCAATGCAAGCGGATTTATTTCAACTAAGCTAGCGTCCATCTGGTCATAAATCGAATATAGCGCATCAATTACTTCATAAATTTGTCTGTCCTTTAAATCTAAGAAATTGCTAAGTTCCCTTTTGACATATTCAGGGACGCCCACGTATGGCACTATATGATGCCTGTATATTTTTTCTGATGGCACTGAGTTAATATCCATTCCGCCTTCTTTTGAGGCAAGGATGACTGGAAGCTCCTCACTCCGGTCAAGCACAACGCTCAAGTAAAGTTCCCTATTTACGTTATGAGCTTTTTCCAGAAGAAACACCTCTGCCCTGTGACCATCAAAGTCTATTTTCCTTATTCTATCCATTGCCAATAGTGCTTCATGCTTTGAGTTAACCGGCACAACGCCCCCGCGCTTTCCCCTTCCACCAACTGGCACTTGCGCTTTTATAACCATCTTTTCAGAAAAATCAGGAACATCGTTATCATTCTTAACTACTTTAAATTCCGTCACTGGCACTTTATATTTTTGGAATATCTGCTTGCCTTCATACTCTAAAAGATCTACCATGCGATTTGTTTACAAAACATGCTTTAAAAGAATCACGGTAAGTGCACTTAAAATAAAAATGACCTCTTTCTGGCATACCTGCCCCTTCTTTCTATTTCATCTATCTTTTTTATTATTCCTTCCATTTTTACTGAAACGCTCATATAGCCATCATAAAAGTTTCTCATGATTTCTCTGAAGTTGGCTGGGTGCTGCACATAAATTACTTCCTTCACTAAGTGCAAGTCAACAGCCATATCCTCCTTCCTGCTGCTGATATATGATAGCCCAAAATCAACCAGATACCATTTGCCTTTTTGGCTATCAAATAGAAAATTTGCGGTGTTGGGGTCCCCATGTATGATATTCAACATATGTAGCCTTCCCAAAACTTCTCCCATAACTTTGCCTTGCAATGGACTTTTATCTATTATGTCCAACATCCTATTTCCTTTTATGTATTCCATAACAATGGTATATTTTTTCTGAGAAACATAAAGCACGTGAGGGGTGTTAATTGCACTCCTTGAGGCCCTTAACATCCTGGCCTCCCTCACGGTCCTCTGCCTCCTGATTTTTTTATCTAGTTCCTCTACCATATATTGCTTGGCTGTGCGCACCTTGTAAACAGCGCTTATGGGACCCCAATTGCTAAGGTAAATGTCGGCTTCCGCCCCCCTAGCTATTAACTTCTCCATGGAACATTTACCTCATCTATTCTCCATGACTGGCTGACAAAGGCACTATCAGGTTTGACAGTGTATCCACTTTTAAAGTATAGCAAGCCAGTCCATGCTATTTGAGCACCACAATCACCGGCATATTCTGGTGGAACGATTTTTAATTTGCATTCATGTCTCCTAGATACTAGTTCTAACATCTGCTTGAGCCTGGCGTTAGCAGCAACGCCGCCAACAACCAGAAGCTCCTTTTTATGCAAAAGCGCAAGCGCTCTTTCTGAAACTTCTGATAACATGGCAAACGCTGTTTCCTGAAGCGAAAATGCAAGGTTTTCTTGTGTTTCAACTGATAACTTTTTTTTAGCTGATGTTAACAGGCCAGAAAACGACAGGTCATTCCCTTTTACTGCATATGGCATATCCACGTACTTGCTTCCTTTCTCTGCGATTTTTTCTACTGCGGGGCCCGCAGGTGAGGCAAGGCCTATGGCTCTCCCAAATTGGTCTATGAGTTGACCGAGCGTCAGGTCAAGCGTTTCGCCAAAAACTCCCCATCTTTTATTGACAGCGGCAAGGACCATTGTATGCCCTCCTGACAGCAACAATGCCAGAGGGTCCTTGGCATCAGTTAGCAATGAACCAAGTTCTATATGACCTACACCATGATGCACTGGTATCAGGGGCTTGCCATAATATGCTGCTATGAACCTGGAAATTGTAGCGCCAACCCTGAGACATGGCCCCAGGCCAGGACCTGCAGAATACGATATAAAGTCCAGCTCCCTGTAATTTATGTTTGGTTCTTTAAGTGCAGACAGCACTACTGATGAAGCCACTTCTGCATGGTGCCTGGAGGCCTCTCGCGGATGAATGCCAGAACCGGACGGTGGCCTGTACACGCTTTTGACATTCGAATATATTTTCCCATTATCATCAATTACTGATGCGCTAAACGTGTGTGCTGTGCTTTCTATTCCTAGTCCAATAGTCATTCCCTAATCCACTTTGATGTGCCGTCATCGTAAATCTCCTTTTTCCATATTGTGGGCTCCTTTTTGTATCTTTCTACCACTTCAGGCATTGCCATTAGCGCTTCTGCCCTGCTCATGCTGGAAATGATTATCAGCACGATAGGTTCACCTGGCTCAAATTTGCCCTCTAGATGATAAATTCTGCAGTCATTAAGCGCGTTTTTCTTTTTAACTTGATCGCAGATCATTTTAAGTGCTTTATCTGCATATTCCTTGTAAGCCTCTATGAGAAGTTCCTTTACCTGCCCCTTGTGCTTGGTTATTCCAAAGTAACTCAGCACTATGCCTGATTCGCCATTTTCAGCGGCAAGTGCAGCTCCCAGCGTTTTATAGAGGTCCATGGATCCCTTTTTATAAATACCAGTATCAGGCAGGTTCGTCATCACGTACAATACCCTCCAGGGCGTTTTTTACCATTTCCTCTGTTTTTACACTTAAAGCTAATTTGCTGACAAACTCTACTCTCCTTTTAATAGCTGAATCATCAATTATGCTTGCCATTTCATTGCAAAGCGTCTCAGGCTTGGTACTGTACTGGTCGTAAATTCTCGCTATTCCCATTTCTTTGGCCCTTGAGGCGTTTGAAATCTGCTCGCCATGAAGCGCTATTGGGAAAAGCATCATAGGTTTTCCGGCCATTATAACCTCGCCCATGGTTGTCAGGCCAGCCCTTAAAATTACAGCGTCTGCCTGATTTAAAAAATCATTCCTGTAACTATCCCACCCAAACTTGAGCACGTTGCCATGTTTTTCCACAGCCTCTACTTTGCTAGCCGAGCCTTCACTTATTACAAGGCTCAAGTTAGTTGGAAGGCATCTGCCGGCCTTCTCAAGCAGCCTTATTATAAAATCTCTGGTAGGCCTGGGGCCACTTATGGCAGCGTATACTACCCTTTCTTTTAAACCAAATTTTTCCCTGACGTTAATTGTTGACGGCGTTGGCCTCCTCGAAAAGAAACCAAAGAACTTCAGCTTATTAAAAACAACCCTGGAGTATATGCCTTCATGAGAAATAGTGTATGGGGGAGGAAGGTCAGGCACCATTATCAGGTCTGACATCCCCCATATAATTGAGAGAAATTCTCCCGTTAACCTTTCTAATTCTCTGGATACCACTGAGCCCCTTAGTGGTAGCAATACCCTTGCCTGATTTATGATGAGTGCAGACGGCTTGTTACAAATTCTTGACGCTATTATTGGTGAAATCCTCGAATCTGAAATCACCACGTCAGGATCTATGCTTTTTATCCTGTTTACCTCCTCAGATATCTGTATCGCAGGGGTGCTAAAAACAGAATAAAATTTCTTAATTGTGCTTCTGAATGACATCCTGCCCTCAGAGGACCATACAACGTCCAGCGGTGTTGAGGGCAACACAATAGTTCCACTATTTACCATATCAAGCGCCTCTCCCCATGTCGATAAGAACTTTTGACCAGAGATAGCATCAGCTACCCACAGGCTTCTAGATATGTGGCCCAGGCCACCGCCATAAACCGAAAAATACCATCTACGTTTCAAGGTTAATCCTTGTTATTAAACCGTTAGGTTCAAGCTCTGAAAAAACACTTGCAACAAACCTGTAAACTCTGAGGTTACCCCTCTTCCACAAATTTTTGTCTGCGCCCGCCTTAAGACAGCCATAGGAAATGTATTCATCAACTCTCCACTTTTCTTCAACGGGGACCTGGGGGAGTAGCAGGCCGCTTCCCAGCGCCCATTCTACGATGATTCCATCCCTGCCAACTTTTATCTGTTTCAAAAGCTCGTCCGGCGATTTAAAATTAATTTCTTCGGGGGGAGAGAGAATACTGATTTCCAGAAGCACACTGTCCGCAGCTGCCACATCAAGCGGAGCAAACCTAGGGTCATAGTAGGCTGCATCTACTGCTGACTCAATTATGTTTTCAAGCAAGGTTCCAGAAGGGTAAGGCCTGCCTATACACCCCAGTAACTGCTTCCCTTTGTCCTTAACGGTTACAAATGCGCCACTCTGCACTAGGTACTTTGCCGGGGCATCTGGTATTTTTATGTAATTTTTTGTTAATCCATAGTGCTTTATGGCCTTGCGTGAAATTTCTATCAGATATTTCCCGTCCTCGAGTGTCCACTCTGACATAAATCGCTATTTTAACAATGGCAATTTAACCTTTATTGATGGTTCAGAAAAATACTGCTTTGCACATACCGCCCTCTATATTTGCGATGGGCCAATGGGTTAGAAACAGCCACGATGATCTTTACAACTATAATATATATGAAG
>JARVJW010000185.1 GCA_029775955.1 Nitrososphaeria archaeon
ATAGTGCAGCTGACATACTCTCCACCCTAAAGGGTTGGAGGTTCTAAGGTCTCCATCATTCTTGGAGTTGCCTCTTTGGGGGTATCAGTGCTCCCCTTGCATGTATCCCTGTCTACATGCAATTGACTTCCCATTAAAGGTGGACGCAACGCTATGTTGAATAAAGCGTTTGCATCAGCGTGGTCAACGTGTGCCAATGCACACATGAATTTCTTTCCTTCCCTTGTCCCTACGTCTCAGCACCGAGAGCACTCTTACGATGTGTTTCTCGGCTCAACGTAGGCAAGTGGAATACCTCCTATTTTCGCCTTATGTTGAGGCTTTGGTTATATATAAACATATTACAATTTATCCACATCGCAAGCTCAGTGGCTTTTTTTGCTCAAATATTTTGTAACAAAATAGAATGTGATCAAACTTGAAGGGAATAAGGGATGCAAGGACAAGCAGGTATTCCTTGAATAGCTGGTCATTATAGAGCAGATGATAGAATATAAGGACAGACTAGCCGTTGTCGATTCGTACCACATGTGTGTTCGATGTGGACAGATAGGCTACCATTCAGGAAAGAGTTTCAAGTGCCAGTGTGAGCACGTTGACCGTGCAGACGAAAACGATTAGTTCAACATAGCGTTGCGTCCGAAGCATATTGCATACGGACACATATTCCTAAAGGGGCAACTACAAGGGTGGAGACCTTAGAACCATTTAAGGCGGAGAGTACATGAGATTTGATAATTCTTAAATATCCAGCCGTAATATGCTTAATATGATCTTTTTGGCAAAAATACTGAAAAATGAATACCGAGATTCAGTTTTCTTAATGCGCATAAATGATCAGGTTGAAAGGATGTCAGGCGTAAAAAGAGCCGCGGTCATGATGGGCACTGATGCCAATAAGGACCTCATGAAGGAAGCAGGCCTTTATATAGATCAAGTTAAGGATGCTGGGCCAAACGACCTCGTGATAGTGCTTGAGGCTTATGACAAAGGCTCAGGCGAAGAAGCGTTAAGCAAGGCGCAGGAACTTACATCTAAGATTGAGAAGGGAACCAGAATTGAAGAAGAACCCTACAGGTCGTTAAGGAGTGCCGTTTCATTTGAACCGGACATTGACCTAGTTCTAATTTCAACCCCGGGCGAATATGCTTACAGAGAGGCAATGAGGGCACTCCTGCTTGGAAAGCACGCAATGGTTTTCAGCAGTAATGTTCCGATAGAAAAGGAAGCAAGGCTGAAAGAGCTTGCAGAAAGGAAAAACCTGCTTTTAATGGGTCCCGATGCCGGCACGGCCATAGTGGGTGGCGTTGGCCTTGGTTTTTTCAATGTAGTGAAAGAAGGGCCGGTGGGAATTGTGGGTGCGGCTGGAACAGGAATACAAGAGGTGTCTTCTGTGTTGGGGCTTTCTGGAGTGGGAATATCTGCAGCCATTGGAACAGGTTCTAATGATATTTCAGAAACAATAGGCGGCAAGACAATGCTTATGGGGCTGAGCATGCTTGACCTGCATACGGAAACAAAAACTATTACAATTATCTCAAAGCCACCAAGCAAATCTGTAGCTGAAAAAGTGATTCAGAGAGCGCATGAAAGCAAAAAACCAGTTATATTGAACTTTATTGGGAATGAAGATTTCAGCCAATCCGAAAATGTGGATTTTGCGTTTACCCTTGAGGAAGCAGCTTATAAGAGCTGCCTTAAGGCAACAGGAAAAGAAATGAAATTGGTTGATTGGGTAAATTCTAATAAGTTAAAGGAGGCATCTGATATGCTGCGGCCTGACCAGATATTTGTCAGGGGTTTATTTTCAGGTGGCACAATAAACTATGAATCTCAGGCAATTTTTAGGAAGGCAGGAAGGTCAGTGTGGTCAAATTCGCCTCTGGACAAATCAAAGAAAATTGGGGGATTTGATAGTTCAAGGGAGGACACTTTCATTGACATGGGCTCTGAAGAATACGTAAGAGGGGTACCACATCCGATGATTGATTTTAGATTTAGAAAAGAGAGGATTATAAAGGAGGCACAGGATAAATCAGTTGGTGTGATATTGCTGGACATAATTTTAGGATACGGCGCGAACATGGATCCTGCATCAGAGGTAGTGGAGTCAGTGAGCAAAGCTAGGTCAATTAATAAAAGTTTAGTATTTATATCGTCAATAGTTGGAACTGAAAGCGACCCACAGGGCATCAACAAGCAGGTAAAAACACTCACGGAAGCGGGCATCATTGTAACTCCTACAAGCGCAAGGGCAGCAGATATAGCGCTAAAAATTATAGAGAGAAGGTGGAAGGCATGAGCTATAGCATAATAGGCAAAAAGGTCAAAGTTGCAAGCGTCGGCTTGGATAGTTTCTTTAATGACCTTAAGAGCGAGGGAGCTGATGCAGTTAAGGTTGATTGGAAACCACCTGCGGGGGGGACTCCTGCAGCGCTTAAAGTGTTAGAAGACCTAGAGAGCGAGGATGTGGATCAGGCTAACTCAAGAGCAATAAGTGAAATATTAAGTGCTGAGCCCAAGTTAGTTGGAATGGCAATTGCAAAGGAAGTAATTCCAGAGTTAAATGGAATGTCCCTGTCTCATGCAGGACCTCCAATTAAATGGGAAAGGATGTCAGGGCCAATGAAAGGTGCCATAATAGGGGCAGCAATATACGAGGGCTGGATAAAGAATGAATCGGAAATAAATGAGCTGATAAATGGAGAGAAAATAAAATTCATAGCCGATCATGACATTTCAACTGTAGGGCCAATGGCCGGAGTAATATCGCCCAGTATGCCAGTTTACATAGTGCAGAACGCAAAATCAGGGAACAGGGCATATTCCAATTTTAATGAAGGTGTCGGGAAGGTCCTCAGATATGGGGCTTATGGGAAGGAAGTTATAGACAGGCTTAACTGGATGAAAGACACACTGTATCCGATTTTTAAAGAAAGCCTCTCTAAAATTGGACCGCTCAGCCTGAAACCGATAATGTCTCAATCGCTGCAAATGGGCGATGAGTTACATACAAGAAATGTTGCAAGCACGTTACTACTCATTAAGGAAATGGCACCGTACATGACAGGCGGTGGCTTCACTTCAAGCCAGATATCTCAGGCAATTTCATTTATGGGCAGTAATAACCTTTTCTTCCTCAACCTAGCTATGGCTGCAGGCAAGGTTACCATGGATGCTGCTTCTGGAATTAACAAAAGCACTATAGTAACTGCATTAACCCGTAATGGGACAGATTTTGGGATAAAGGTTAGCGGGCTAGGCAAAGAATGGTTCACCGCGCCAGCCCCTGTGCCAAAGACGCTTTTCTTCCCTGGATTTAAAGAAGGTGATGCAAATCCAGACATAGGAGATAGCGCAATAATGGAAACAAACGGGTTTGGGGCGTTCTCATCAGCAGCATCTCCTGCAGTAACACAAGTTGTTGGCTCATCTGTTTCAGAAGCGGTTAGGGTAACCAGAATGATGTATGAAATAACCGCTGTCAGGGACAAAAGTTTTCCAATACCTGCGCTTAACTTTGAGGGCATACCCAGAGGCATAGACCTGAGGTTGGTCATGGAAACCAGTATATCACCAAAGATTAATACTGGAGTCGCGCATAGGTTGCCTGGTATGGGAACGGTAGGATTTGGCATTGTAGACGCTCCACTTGGCGCATTTGAGAAAGCTTTACAAAAGTTTGGGCAGATTGTATGAACTTTAAAATGTCCATACTGATCAGAACTGACCTTAAAATGGGAAGAGGTAAGATGGTGGCCCAAGGTGCACATGCAGCAGTGGGTGCAGCTATGGAATCATTGAAGAGGAAAAAAGAGTGGTTTGAACAGTGGGAGAGTGAGGGTGCGGCAAAGATAGCGCTGAAAGTTGAATCTATTGAAGAATTAATGCAGTTAATCCAAAAAGCAAGAAGTCTGGGAATAACGTGCTTTACTGTGGCTGACATGGGTTTGACACAGGTGAAACCGGGCACTATAACAGCAGGCGCAATAGGGCCAGCACCAGAAAATTTAGTTGATCAAGTAACTGGAAAGTTAAAGCTGCTATGATTCCCGGCGCATCGTCCAGGACTTTAAACCCTTACTTATTAAGTGGAAAAATTAGGGTCCTACCTGAGGATTTTACAGTAGCTGAAGTTATAAAAAAAGGGATAGACTTTGAAAATGGGAAGCATCTGCTTGGTGTTGTGGAAAAGAAAGGGGTAGACCACAGTGTAGTTGTCAGGCTGCTTGGGGGTTCAGCAAATTACCTTGGGATCAAGGATAAGGATGCGCTAGCATATTTTTTTGTTTCATTTAAGCGGGTTAAGGTAAATGAATTCAGCGCAGAAGGGATTAAACTCAGGGTCGTTGGAAAAACCAAAAAAATGCTAGGGAGAAGGATGTTGCTGGGAAATGCATTCAGGATAAATATAAAATCGTGCGACTGTAATCCTTTTTCGTTTGAATATTGGAAAAACATAATGAAGTCATGGCATGTCCCGAATTACTATGGGCCACAGAGATTTGCGTCCAATAACCTGAATATTGGGCGGGCAATTGTAAACAGGAATTTTTCCGAAGCTGACGAATTGATTGCTGCTGACGGCCATGGGGGATTAAAAATTGTTCCACTTTGGCTGAAAAAATTTTACGTGCAATCTTACCAATCTTTTCTCTTTAACAGGGAAGTTGCAAAGGTAATAGATGGGGAAATTAAAGGCCAATCAAAGAGTATAGATATAAATGAACCACCAGTTTTTAAAGGTCAAACTGATGCGGGTTACCTTGCTGGATATGGGTTCAGGGACTTTGGAGATAAGTACTCCAAGTCGTTAATAGAAGTGGCAAGAGAAGAGGGGATAAAATTTAGGCAATTTTACATAGATGAGATGCCTGAACTGAGTCAGGAGGGGGGAATAAGGCCTGCAGGACTCCCGGCTTCACTGGTCAGTTATTCAATTAACAACAATGGTGATAACGCAACTGTAAGGTTTGTACTGAACAGGGGTAGCTATGCCACAGTTGCACTGAGAGAACTTCTGATTGAGAACGCATGATTTTTACATTTTTTAGCAATATTAAAATAAAAAGCTTAATATTAACCTTTGCAAAGGAACAGGTATGAAGTTACCGTGGACTCATAATAAATCACAACTAGCATTTGAATCTGAGCTAGAGGATACAAAAAAGAAATTAAAATCTCTAAAGTTTGAAAGGGACTTGCTTTCCCAGATGATACTTCGGGTTTATGAATCAAGGGATATAGATGAGGAAGATAAGAAGTACCTGCTAAACAAGTACAAATTATCGTTAAAAGAGCTTGAATCGCAGATAAGTACTTATTCGGCAATGGTAGAGGTGCGGGAGCTTGAAAATGCAAGAGAGGAATTGGTCAACCTCTTCAATAGCAAGATATCCCAAATAGATAAAAGAATAGATGAGCTAAGTAAAACTTTGAGTGGAATATCTGCAGTTAATCAAATAAAGGTTGAAGAACAGCCAACAATGGAAAAAAAGGAAAAACCAAAGGCTGAAAAGGCTGAAAAGGAGGAAGACAAACTTGAGGAACTTTATAAGGAAGTAAATACAGTCCTTGAAAAGCTTGAGCAGATTGAAATACAATAACTTGGTAAATATTCAACGGTTAAATAATATTTTATAGCATGCATGTGCTAAGGTAGTGCAATGTCAAAAATTAAAGTAGCGTTAGTTGGGTTTGGAAATGCTGGCATATACCTTATTAATGGGATTTACAATTTAAAGGCCAATTTATGGCATAAAACTGTTGGCGGACTAACCAACAAAGATATAGAAGTGGTTGGAGCATTTGACATTGATTCCAAAAAGGTTGGTAAAACTGTAAAAAATATTGCAGGGGTTGGTCCTGATATAGAGATACTTCCATCTTTGTCCTTTAATGAGGAAGTGGGAAGGGAGATTGCCGGTAAAATTAAAATAAGCAAAGCAGAATCTAGCGAAGTGGAAAAACAGATAAAAAGAATGTCACCAGATATAATCCTGAACTTGATGAGCTCAGGGCAGGACAGGGCAACGACAGAAATAGCTAAAATATCATCAAATATTGGGTGTTCATTTATAAATGCCACGCCAACACTTCTTATTAATCAGCTAAACCTGATTTCTGCTTTTAAGAATTCAAAGAGCATAATTGCTGGAGACGACCTTCAGAGTCAGATAGGTGGCACATGGCTGCACAGGGTCATGCTAATGGCTTTTAAAAAGTGGGGCACAAGCATAATCAAATCCTATCAGCTTGATGTTGGGGGCTCGTTAGAGACGCTTAACACGCTTGATGAAAGAATAAGGGGAAAAAAGAAAGAAGTTAAGGGAAAGGCTGTAGCTGGCGAGGATTTGCGCTCAACGGTTGTTGCAGGCACAACAGATTATATACCGTTCTTGGAAGATTGGAGAGTAAGCCATTTTTATATGGAAATAAATGGCCCTTTAAATGAAAAATTTACAATTGATGCAGAATACAAAACAAGAGACGGTCCAAATGCATTAAATGTAATGCTTGACGTGGTGCGTGCAGTTGCTTATGAAAGGTCGCAGGGCATTTATGGTACAGTTAAAGCAATAAACTCTTATGGTTTTAAGAGCCACAGCGAGGATATAGATATATTTTCATCACTTGAAGTATTTGAAAGGAAATATGTCAATGAAAGCAGGTCTCAAGCGTAAAGTTTTTATTCACATACTTCACAATTCATGTTGAGGCGAAAAATAAATGTCAACTCAATATAATAAGGGCCAAACATGGGGGGCTTTAAAGAAGGCATGGAAAGCTTACAAGATAGCCAAGGTTCAGAACGACAAGGCAAAAATGCTTGAATATGCTAAGAGAATAAGAACTCTTCAAGAAGAACTCGGCCTTCCAAAGGCTAGTTTTCCAGAGCTTAACCTGTCGTAAGAACTTAATTCAAATATTTTTTTTGATCCCGTAGCTCAGCATGGATAGAGCGCTGGCCCTCTAAGCCGGAGGTCGCGGGTTCGAATCCCGCCGGGATCGTTTATGCTGTTTTATTTGTATAGCCTGAAAATACCTTTGTTTTGATCTGTCATGATTTGTCACCAAGTTATTTTAGCAATCCTGTCAAGCCTACTGTAGAATAAATCAAGGCAGTAAAAAGGCGGAAGGCGAGGCCTGTCATGGACGGGGCATATATTCATCAATACATTCGAACAGATGCATCTTTTGCTGAAAAATTCCAAACTTCACCATTTATGCTCATGTTTTCAAAACAGAATAACGATTTACAGAAGCAGATACAGCAGTTGAAGCAATGGTGCTTTATGAGTGGATATGCAATTTATTCAAGCATTTGAAAAATATTTTCCGAAATGCTTGAGAGGCTAATAAGGCCTAGAAAGCAATAGTAGCTTAAAGAGCATCAACACAGCCGTCATGTGTCACAATAAGGATGTAACAGTCAGTTAATATGGGCAGAAAAACAACTTGTGCAGATTCCATTTAACACGCTCAGGTAGAGGAAAATGGCATTAATGTTTTCGTAATCAATGAATTGCACACAAGCAGGTGCTCCTTTCTAGATAGTGAGAGCACCGTGATACATACGTTGGAAGTAGGATATCGAGGGGCCTCTTTCGCTCACGAGAAGGAAAAATAATAAACGCAATGCAACATGATAAGAAAAGGGTTCCCGAAAGCTTTTGCTGACGAGATACAGGGTTACACCCAAGAAGCATCAGATAACTTCTAAAGGTTAACATGGTTAACGGAAATCATAGCCTACTCACTTGTATCTAATGGGAGGCAAACTCGACACCTGGGTATTTTACAGTCAGCTATGCCTAATGTGGCTACAGCATCTGTGCATTTGCATACACAACTGTGTTGGATAGCAGCTATGTCACTACCATTAATGCTTCTTTCTGCCTTATTATTATGCTGTTATCTGTAAATTGCGAATTTTGATAATATAATATTTTTAGGACACGACACAAGCCAATTGGGTGATACCTAAAACAATATTTTCTTGATTTTATGACAGCAGTTTATTAATAATTATTTATATTTTGGCGCATTTTAGTAGCTTGTAGCCCAACTTGACACTTATGTCAACTATTTCTGTCATCACCTGATTTATAGTGTTTGTCATCAAGTGTTGTCATGCCCATTGATATGTCCTGGCACGACTATAACGAAGCATTAGTAGAAAGGGGAAGCATGATCCTGGACTCCTGGAAGGAGGAGCTGCTAGAGATGAACGGCAGCAATAAGGGAGGTTCGTGTGCCAGGATTCGTACATTGAATTCCTATCATACCTAAAGGTTGGCCTTGACATCTACAGGGGATTATCAGGTCGCTCTCCTAATACATTAAACCCATGCAGGAGGTACACTTTACTCAAATAAGGATGCTTTCCATGGTGAGGAAAAGGAAGTTAGGGCCGATCACGGCTACAAATGACAAGGAGGGGCCATAGTTGTTGACTCGGCATATCCACCACAAAGAAGGGCCCCTATATAGAGCAGATGTGGAGGAGGGAGAGGAGGAAGTTCATCAAGCTGCACATAATGGCCGATAGGAAGGGCAAGGTGGTCGGGTTCAGGGTCACCTCTGAAAGGACCGGCGACACCAAGAAGTTCGTGCCCCTCGTAAAGGAGACAGTAAGGAAGAAGGGGAACGTAACGAAGGCCTACGCCGCCTACGACTCAAAGAAGGAACGGCTGGGCATAGAGCCGGCCATAAACCTGAGGGAGAACGCTGTAACCAACTCTGAGGGGTCCTATGCTAGGAAGCGGGAGGTCTTTAACAGGCTAGTACGTGAGGGATGGAAGCGGGCTAAGGAGTACGGTGGCTGGTGGAGATATTCTTCTCTGTATCAAGAGGGTGACAGCGTAAGCTCTAGACGATTTTAGAAGGCTGAGCTGTCGCT